>JAFBAJ010000088.1 GCA_019247865.1 Acidobacteriota bacterium | reverse complement strand
CCCGCGGCGATTGAGCGCCCGCTGTGGCCGACGCCGGTCGAGCCGATGAAGTTGAAGCCGCCCGCCCCGTCGCCCGCGAGCAGCTCGACGTTGTCAGGGCTCGTGCCGATGCCAGGCACCTGTATGCTGGTCAACGCGGCGAGGTCTGCTTTGCCGTCGCCCGTGAAATCTCCCGCCAGCATCTCCCGGTAGTTGACCTGGCGATTGATCGTCGTCGCAGTCCCCAATCCGCCCATCCCGTTGCCGAGCAGAATCGCCAGCGAAGGAGGATTCGAAACCTGACCTGAGAACGTCCAGTTGGAGACGGCCACGTCGAGCTTCGAGTCGTTATTGAAATCCGCGACGGCGATTGACGAAGGCAGATTCAAGCCCGTCGCGAAATGCGTCGGCAGCGAGAACGCGCCGGAGCCGTTGTTCAGAAGCACCGAGACGCCGTTGGTCGGGTTGACCGTCAAGAGGTCGAGCTTGCCGTCGCCGTTCATGTCCGCGGCCTTGATGTCACGCGGGTCATTGCCCGTCGGCGTATCAACCGGCGCGGCGTACGTCCCCGTCCCGAAGCCGTTGTAGATCGAGACGCGGCCCGGAGTGGTGAACACCGCGCTGGCGAAGTCCTGTTTGCCGTCGGAGTTGAAATCGCCCACGGCCAGCGCAGTGCCGGACCCGCTGCCCGTAATCGTATAGGACGCCACCTGATTGAAGCCGCCCATGCCGTCACCGACCAGAGTCTGAATCGTCGTAAAGTTCGCGATGAGCAGGTCGAGTTTGCCGTCGGCGTTGAAATCTGTGACGGCCGATTCCGTAGGGTTGCGCATGATGGTGTTCGTGCCCATCAAGGCGAGCCCGTTGCTGTTGCCCAAAAACCGGAAGAGCTGATTCTCCAGGGGGAAATTGAAGTTCCCCATCGGCACCAGCGCATCCGTGAAACCGTCGTTGTTGAAATCGCCGGGCGCAATGCTCGCGGGGTCGCCGTTGTAGGCGATGCCGTCAAGGAAATAGGTTCTGGTTCTGAAACCGGGCTTCAGCGGCGCAGCACATGGCACGAGCGCAAGAGTGTCAACCGCGCTCAGGCCGGTTAAGCACAGCACCGCCAGCAGCACCTTGAACTTCTTCCGTAAATTCGATGAGAACGCGAAGGCACGAGGCATGGTTTTTCTCCTTAATCGTTATAGACCACCTTCATAATGCCGTTCGATGCTCTCCGGCAGCGTATTATTTTAAGAATATTCATTTCGCACAAAGACGCAAAGACGCAAAGAAAGCGATTGAATGCTTTTCTTTGCGTCTTTGCGCCTTGGCGTGAGATTTTGTATTACTGAGCTTGTGCAGCAGTGGCGGCCAGCATTCTCTCCAGCGCCGCCGCGACCATGCTAAAGCCGCGCTCGCCCGCCGCAAAGCTCTTGAGCTTGCCTTCGGCGTCGAAGAGATAGTACGCGGGAACGTAGCCCTGCTCGTTCTGGAAAGCGTCGCGCAGCTTGTGCTGGTTATCAATCGCACACGGCTCCGTGATGTTGTAGGTCGAGATGGCCTCGCGCACGGCTTCGACATCCGTGTCTGCTTCGTAACGCGGCATGTGCACGGCGATCACGCGCAGTCCGGCCTCTCTGTTCTTCTCGCGCCATTCGGCGATGCGCGGCAGATTCTCTTTGCAGGTGCCGCAGCTGACAGACCAGAAGTGCACGAGCGTCGGCTGCCCCGCGCTCTCGGCCTCTGCATGAGCCTGCGTCGCCCCGAACCACTCGGTCGCCCCGTCCAGGCTCGGCCGCTCGGTCCCAATTCTCATCGGCATAACTTTTACCTCTCGAAGTAAATGGTAAATAGAAGCACGCAGCTTCTATTTACCATTCACGATTTACTATTGACCCTCTTATGACTTGAGCGTTTCCTGGCCCGGCTTCCACTCGGCCTGACAGAGGCCGCCGGTCTGCAAAGCCTGAATCACGCGCAGCGTCTCTTCGGCAGAGCGCCCGACGTTGAGGTCATGCACTACCTTGTAACGCAGGATGCCTTCCGGGTCGATGACGAACAGGCCGCGCAGCGCGATGCCCTTGTCCTCGATCAGCACGCCGTAGTCGCGCGCGACCTCTTTGGTCAGATCCGACGCGAGCGGGTACTTGAGATCGGCCACGCCGTTCTTGTCGCGCGGCGTGTTGACCCACGCGCGATGCGAATGCACGGAGTCGGTCGAAATCCCGATCACGTCCGCGCCGATGTCGAGGAAATCCTCGTAGCGGTCGCTGAAGGTCGTCAGCTCCGTCGGGCAGACGAAAGTGAAGTCGAGCGGGTAGAACATAAGCACTAGCCACTTGCCCTGATAATCGGAGAGCTTCACGTTCTCGTTCAGCTTCTCCATGTTCTTGGTCGAGGCCATATCGAAATCCGGCGCCGGCTGGCCGACCATCGCTGTCTGTCTCTCAGTTGCTGTTACTGTCATCATCCCTCCATCTATTGTTGTTAAAGAATTATTATTTCCCCGGCCGACAATCAGGACACAGGCCGCGCAGCGTCAGTTGTATCGACTCGGGCTTGAAGTGCGAGCGCCGCGCCGCCTGCCGCTTCAACTCCTCTGACAAGTCCAGATCGAAATCCACGAGCTTCCCGCACGCGTTACAGATCGCATGGTCATGCCGCTCCGTCTCGCGGTCATAACGGCTCGCCCCCTTCCCGAACTTGACCTCATGCACCAGCCCCTCATTCGTCAGAAACTTGAGCGAATTATAGACCGTCGCATAACTGATCGAAGGCAACAACTGCCGCGCCTGCTCATAAATCTCACACGCCGTCAGATGCTCCCCACTCCCCCGAATGACCCGCAACACGGCATCCCTCTGCCGCGTCAACCCGCCACTACCCTGTACTCCAATACCTTTTGCCATGATCGTCAAACCTGGAATTAGAATAATTCTAAATCACCCTTTTGTCAAGCGACGTCGAGCTTTAACCACCGCAGACAATCCCCTGACAGACATTCGAATAAAATGTCAGGAATCTTTCACCTCTACCCTCTTTAACCCCCGGCGAGCAATCTCGGCATAAGGCGAGCCGAGCCTCTCAAAAATACTCAACGCCTCATGAAAAAGCCGTGCTGCCTCTAATTTATTTCCTTCCTCCTCGGCCAGCCTCCCCAATTGGCCTAACGCGTTGGCGATGCCGCTCTGATCCATCAACTCCTTCTTAATTTCTAAGCTTTCCTCATACAACCGCCGCGCTTCATCCAACTCTCCTT
>JAFBAJ010000066.1 GCA_019247865.1 Acidobacteriota bacterium | reverse complement strand
CCGCGCTCGACCAGATCGATGGTGCTGATGGCCTCCTCATCTCTGGTCATGTCGCGGAGCATGGAGACGCCGAGGCGTATGCTGCCGAGCGGATTCTTGATCTCGTGCGCGACCTGCGCGGAGGCCTGCCCGACGGCCGCCAGAGCTTCCGTTCGACGGAGCACGGATTCGGACTCGACCGCGTGCGTCACGTCCACCAGCGTCACGATCTGTCCCTGCTCCTCGTCGATCAGGAGCGGCGAAGAGTAGAGGTCGAAAGTTCGCGGCGCGCCATCCGTCTCGCCGTCGAGCACCCAGCGCCCGCGATACGTCGCGGACTCGACCGGCTCCGCGACCGCAGCTTCGAGCATGCGTTTTGTTTCGGGCGCGGCGAATTTGTCGTAGACCGAAAGGCCGACCGAAGCGCGCGGAAAGATCTCAAAGAAGGCGGCGTTGGCGCTGCGTATATGCGCGCGCGCGTCTATGGCCGCGACGGCGCTGACCATTCCTTCGAGCATCTGCGTGCTGAACTGGCGCTCGCGCCGCGCTTCGCCGAGGCTCTGCTGCTCGTGACGATAGCGGCGCTGTACTTCCCACATCGTCGCGGCGATGACGAGCACGCCGATGACGAGCGCGATGATCCACCAGAAGCGTATCCGACGCGCAGACTGTAGTTGCAGCTCTTCGCTCTTCTGCTGAACTTCCAGAGGCTCACGTATCAGCTCGCTCTGGAGCACCTGCATCTGCGCGTCCACGTCGCGGAAACGCGTGAAGCCTTCGAGCGAGAAGGAGTCCAGATTTTTCGTCGACTCGACAAAGCTCCGCAGCCGTTCATGCAGGACGCGCCAGTTCTCCTGCGCGGCGAAGGGCATGCGTTCGAGCAGGGAGAGCTTCCCTGCCAGCTCGTTGCGCGCGTTGCTCAACTGCAACTCAAAGGGCGGCATCAGCTCGCGGCGCGATTCGGCTGCAGCACGCAGGCGCGCCTCCGTGTTGAGGCGCAGCGCGGCGGATTGCAGGTCGAGCAGTTGTTTGACCTTGGTCGTGTATTGACTCTGAAGAAACGTGGTGCCGCTCTCGACCGTGCCCAGCTCGCGGCGACTGAAGTAGCCGAGCAACCCGATCAACGCCAGCAGCAGGATAAAGCCGACCAGCAGCGGCCTCAGCGTCGGAGCCAGCCTGCCCTTCGCAGCAATACGCGCGCTCTCGCCCTTCGCCCCGCCCGCAAAGCCCCCCTCCGCCTCCGGATCGGGCAGGCGACGATACACGACCTCGCTTCCCTCATCTCTTCGGTTCTGATTCTCAGACATCTTCAAGCGTGACCAGCGGCGAGCCCACCCGCCTTAACTCATCACTACCCTTTCGTCTCCATCCAGTTATCGCCGATGCCGACGTCTGCTTTGAGTGGAACATCCAGCTCCACGACCGTCTCCATCTCGCGCCGCAGAATCTCCGCCGCTCTCTCCGCCTCCTCGGCCGGGCCTTCCAACAGCAACTCGTCGTGCACCTGCATCATGAGACGCGTCTGCATGCGCTCGCGTCTCAAAGCCTCGTCAACCTTCAGCATGGCGAGCTTGACGATGTCGCTCGCAGTGTTCTTGGAGATGATGCCTTCGGAGTCGAAGCGATGGAGCGGGTCATGGACGGCCAAAGTATAAGTCTCCTCTTCGAAGCCCAGAGCACGCTTCTCAACAAGGCTGCTCCAGCCGTACAGGGGAACAGGCGGCTTCACCCCTGCGGCATCGAACATCTCCGCGAGCGTGTAGATCGAGGCCGCCCCGCCGTGCTTGAGTCGGCTATGAAGAACTCTGTGAGAATGCAGCTTCAAGTGGGCGGGCGATACCGCGTCGAGGAAAGCGGAGATGATGAATCGCGGTGCACGCATGCCGGGCGCATGAATGAAACGGCGACCGGAAAACTGTAGAGCCCGACCGAGCATCCCGCCCAACAAGTCCAGCCGGAAAGAGGTGCGCCCTTTATATGAATATGGCCCGCGGAGTTTGCTCTCTACGCCGACTGTGCGAAAGAGTATTTGCAAGTCTGCGAGCAGGTTGCGCTGGCACAGATGTATCGAGGGGTTGGTCGCTCCGCCGCTACCACTGTAGCCGTCGGAGTCGAGCATGCCGCGCAGGAACGCTTTGC
>JAFBAJ010000455.1 GCA_019247865.1 Acidobacteriota bacterium | reverse complement strand
ACATCGCCGGACAGACTGAGCTGCAACAACTGCTCGACCGGGAACTGCCCGCGCCGCTCGCCCATCGCGACGACGATGCGATCCACGTTCTCGCGCTTGACGATCTCGACCAGATTGTTCGTCAGGCCGATGACGCGCGGGTTGATGAGGCTCTTGCCCAGAAGCTCCGGGTTGTTGTCTGTAAAGCCGATGATGCGATAGCCCGCGTCGCGCCGCTCCAGAGCCTCGCGCGCGGTCTCGACCGCCATCTCGCCCGAGCCGACGATGAGAATCCTCTCGCCGATGTGCGGGTGGCCGAGGAGCCAGTGGATCGAGAGCCGCCACGCGACCATCAGCCCCAGCGCGATGAGGAGCGAGATCACGGAGACCCCGCGCCCGATCATCAGCGCGGGCACGGCATAGAAGGCGAGCGCCAGCGCCATCCACGCCAGCCCGAGCGCCTGAATCAGACGCAGGACCAGCTCGCGCCGGTCGTGCATGATGACGAAATCGTAAAGGTCGTAGAGATAGAACGCGCCCAGAATAAAGAGCGTCGCGAAGGCGGCTTTGTAGAAGCCGTGTTTCTCGATCAGCTCAAAGTCCGCGTCGAGCGTGCCGAGACGCACGTACACGGCAACGATCATCCCGCCGAACATCAGAAAGGCTTCGGTCAGAATGAGCAGCACCGTGCGCGCATTTAATCGCGGGCTCTTCAAGCGGCTGGTTGTCCCTCCTCTTTCCTCTCTTCAGGCGCGCCCGCCTCCGGGCGACGGTAGCGGCGGTTGTAGTAGTAATCGCTTTCGGTCAACTGTTCGTGATTGCGATTGAGGACGACGCCGAGCATGCGGCTGCGCGGCAAGGTGTTGAGCAGACGATCCACCAGTGCGTAGCGCGTCTTGCCCGCGCGCACGACCATCAGCGCGCCGTCCGCGCGGTTGATGAGCACGGTCGCGTCCGTGAAGAGTCCGAGCGGCGGCGCGTCGATGATGATGTAGTCGAAGTAGTCGCGGACTTCCGCGAGAAGGCTGCTGAACTTAGGCCCTGAGAGCAGCTCCGCCACGTCGTCGCGCGCCGCTCCGCCCGGCAGCAGATAGAGCCCAGAAGGCTCCAGCCGGACGACCGTCTCTTCGAGCGTCGCCTCGCCGCCCATCACTTCCGAGAGACCGATGGGATACTCCTCCTCGATGCCCAGGTAATCCGTGATGCAGGGCTGGCGCAGGTCGCTGTCGATCAGGAGACAGCGCACGCCGTCCGTCTGCGCGAGCAGCCACGCCAGATTGAGCGCCGTCAGGCTCTTGCCTTCGGACGCGCCCGTGCTCGTCACCACCACGGACTTCATCTTCTTGCGCTGCGTCAGATGGATGACGTGCGTGCGCAGGCTGCGCAGCTCTTCGCAATAGGCCGAGCGCGGCTGCGTGATCGCGACGAGGTGTGGTTCGACGCGCGCTACGTTGATGTCCTGCGAGACACAACGCAACGCGCGCGTCGAACCGGCAGCGTCCAAAGTTGCCCCAGCAGCACGCGTAGCTACGCCTTCGGGGAGTGCCGACCCGATGGTTGCTTCGGTGTGCGCAGTGGACGCTGAGACTGAGACCGCACCGGCGCGGTTGAAGAGCGGCGAGTAGTCCCACGGATGCTTCTCGCTCACGCCTTCATGGCCGTGGCCGTTGCCGCCGGACGCGCTCTCGCGCAGGGCGTCGCCTTTGCGGCCGTTCGTATCTTCAGTCGGCCTGCGGCGCGCGGAACCGTTGTCCCCGCCCGTCACGCTGGCCCGTTTTAATGCTTCATAAACTCTGCCCATGGTCTTACTCCCCAGTTAAGCCTGAATGGCGAAAAGCCGTGCCGACCTCTTCCGCGCCCGATGCATCCGGCGCGTGCGGCTCTGTGCGGTGCTCTGCCTCTTCGCGCATCGCGAGTGGCGAAGCCGCAGCCGCCGTGTTGCTCTGCGGCGTGGCGGCGTAACCCGTCCCGGCGTTCCACAACTCCGCGCGACCGGCGGCCGAGAAGATGCGCGCCGGAGCCTCGCGCTCCTCGCCCATCTGCCGCCCGCGATCCGAGCGCGGCAGCATGTCAAAGGTCTCCGCGACCTCTTCGATAATCGCCCGCCCGATGGTCGGCTCGCCCGCCGCGTAGCCCGTCAGCAGAGCGTTGTCGCACAGGTTATTGATCTGGCGCGGGATGCCTTCGGAGCAGCGGAAGATAAAATCGATCGCGCCCGGCGAGAAGATGTCCGTCCGCTCAGCCCCCGCGACCAGCAGGCGCGCGAAGATGTACTTCTCCGTCTCTTCGACGTTCGGCAGCGGCCGGATCTGCCCGCGCAGGGCGACGCGCTGTTTGAGCTGCCGCAACTCCGGTTTGTTAAGCACCTCGCGCAGCTCCGGCTGTCCGGTGAGGACGATCTGGAGCTGCTTCGCCGAATTCGATTCAAAGTTCGAGAGCAGGCGGATCTCTTCGAGGACGTAGGGCGAGAGCCCCTGCGCTTCGTCCACGATGAGCACGGTGCGGAGGCCGCGCGAGTGGCGCGACTCTAAGGTCTTCCCGAGCTGGATCAGCAGCTCGGACTTCGTCTCCCACTCGCGCACGTCGAGCAGGGTGGTGAAGTACTGATAGAACTCCGGCACCGTCAGACGCGGGTTGAAGACGTAGGCGACGAGCACCGTGCGGTCGAGCCGTTCCAGCATCCAGCGCAGGATGGTCGTCTTGCCCGTGCCGACTTCGCCGGTGACGACGATCAAACCTTTGCCGTTCTCGATGCCGTAATGCAGGTTCGCCATCACCTCTTTGTGCGACGGCGTGAAATAGATGAAGCGCGGATCCGGCGTCAGCGCGAAAGGCAGCTCTTGGAGTCCGTAAAATTCTGTGTACACTCTTTTCTCAACCTCCGGGGGCAAATGGAGATAGCTTTAGTTTGAACTCTTCCCTTATGTCACAAAGCGATCGAAGATGTGCGACAGCTTCAGCGCCAGCGTGAGCAACGGAATGCTGATGATGGTCGCAACGACTCCGGCGGCGAGCCAGAGCACGCGCGTCTGCGGCAGGCGGCGCGCCTCCTGCGGCGTCAGCAGCTCCGGCACGGAGGCCAGGACCGGCAGTCCCGTGTAGTGCGTCGCGTCGTCCACCGTCTGAATCGTCAGGAGCCGCGGAATCTCGACCAGCAGCGCGAGGCCGACGCCGACGGCAAGCCCCAGACAGAGGCCGAGGCCGATCAGTGTCAGGCGCTTGGGCGCGACCGGACGCGAGGGCAGGTTGGCCGGATCGACGAGCTGGAGCGTTTCGCCCTGCGCGTTGATCTGCACGGTCGCGGCCAGGTCTGCATCGCGCTTCTTCTCCAGGAGCTGGTCGTAGAGCGCCTTCTTCGTCTGGTACTCGCGGTTCATGGATTCGAGCGTGACCTCGGCATCGGGCACGCTGTTGATGCGCTCCTGCAACTGGTCTATCTGGCCGTTGCTCTGCGCTAAGACGGCTTCCTGCCGCGCGACCTCGCTGTCGAGCTTCTGAATCTCGTAGCCGATGCTCTTGGCGCGGAGGTCTGCGGCGCTGCTGCGGTTGGACTTGATCTGCTCGGCCTTCGCTCCGGCGTTGGTTTCGATCTCGGCCATCTCGCGCTTGATGGAATCGAGCTGCGCCTGCTTGGTCTTGACATCAGGATTCTGCGGCTTGAGCTTGGTCAGCATCTCCTGCAGCTCCGCTTCGACGGTCGCCTTCTGGCTGGCGAGCATCGCCCACGCCTGCGTGTTGCGCGGGTTGGTCGAGTTCTCGGCCTCGACCGTGCTGTCGCGTGTCGCCTGCTCCTGGTAGTCGTTGAGCTGGCGCGCGAGCAGCGTGCGCGTGTCGCGCATCCGCCCGATCTCCGTGATGAGCGTCTTCTGTTGCTCGCGCAAGCCCGTCAGCTGGCCGACCATCGCGGCCGTGCTCGAAGGCAGACGCTGGACGTTCGCCATCATGTAGTCGAGCCGCTTGTTATCGATCTCATCCAGCTCCTTCTTGGCGGACTCCGCCTGGCTCTCAAAAAACTTTTGCGTCGACTCGGCCATGCCCTGCGAGGCTTCGGACTGGGCGTTGACGTACTTGCTCGCCAGCTCGGCGGCGATGGCGCGCGTCGTCTGCGGGTCGCGCCCGCGAAAGGCGATGCGGAAGGCCGGAGTGCCGTTATGCTCTTCGCCGTTCTCGATGTCGATGCGGATGTTGTTCTGCATCCGCCCGACCAGCTCATCCATCGTCGCGCCCTTCTGGCGCTCCTCCTGGTAGAGGTTGTACTTGACGATCAGAGGCTCCAGCGAAGAGCGGCTCTGCACCTGCTGGTTGATGTTGTTGATACGCATCGAGAGGTCTTCGTCCGAGATGGACGGAACCATCGCGTTGGGAATCGTCGGCGGCCGGACGATGAGAAGCGTGGTTGATTCGTAAACATTGGGCAGGCTCCAGACGATCCACGCGACGGCGCAGGCGACCGCGATGGCGGGCAGGATGATAAGCCACTTGCGACGCCACATAATCTGTGCGTACTCGGCCGGCGTCCGCTGGCGAAAATCAACGCTCATACTCGGCACTCCTTAAAATAGTGGTCAGTGGTCAGCGGTCAGTGGTCGGTGGTCAGTTAAAAGCTGATCTTTTCTGACCACTGACCGCTGACCACTGACCACTCTCTTATAATGTCGCGAGAGCTTTGCGCGCTTCTTCGGCTTCGGCGAAGGGGGCGCGGCGGCTCAAGGCCAGGGCCGCCTCCAGCTCTCTGCGTGCGCCCGCTTTGTCGCCGCGTGCGGCGAGCGCGAGCCCTAAGTGAAAACGGTAGACGGGCGTCGGCGCTCCGCCCGTGCGGGCGGCTCCGGCCTCGTCGCGGTCAATCGCTTTTTTGAGCTGCTCGACCGCCGCCGGATAGAGCCCCTTCTTGTAAAAGACCCAGCCGAAGGTATCGACAAAGC
>JAFBAJ010000823.1 GCA_019247865.1 Acidobacteriota bacterium | reverse complement strand
TTCTATTTACTATTTACCATTCACTATTTACTACTTCGCTTTCTCCCGATTGTTCTCGCGCGCTCCGGCCGGCAGCGAGCGGCCCTGATCGCCTTCGCTGAGCTGGCCGCGCTCGCCCGCGCCGAGGGCGCGTTCATCCGGGCTGTAACCCGTGCGCCCGTTGGTAGGCAGGACGCGCTCGACCTCTCCGTGCGGGCGCGGGATGACGTGGACGCTGATCAGCTCGCCGACGCGGCGTGCCGCAGCCGCCCCGGCATCGGTCGCGGCTTTGACCGCGCCGACATCCCCGCGCACGAAGATCGTGACGTAACCAGCGCCGATATACTCTTTTCCTAAAAGGGTGACGTTCGCGGCCTTGACCATCGCGTCAGCGGCTTCCACCGCGCCGACAAATCCTTTGGTCTCAACCATTCCAAGGGCTTCGAGAGGCATGTGCTCTCCTCCTCACTTTACTGTGATAGAAATTAAAAACGAATTCGGCTCTCGTGAACGCTTCAACGTATCACCGCCCGCGCGAAGAATCAAGAGACGCGCCATCTTTTTGTGTAGCAATTGTTTGACATCTTTTGCCCCTCACAGTTATAGTGCGAGCCAAAGCGGGGAATTTTAGATTTTCAATTTGCGACTTTTGATTGACGGAAGCTAAAAGCTCAGCTTTTATTAATTAAAAACCGCAAATCAAAACCAAAAATCAAAAATCGAATTCCTTCCACCCGATTTACTCTCCCGAAGGGCGGACGCGGATTGGTGATGGCAGCATCCTTTGGCGAACAACTGCGGCTCGCACGCGAGGCCAGGGGCATCTCTCTGCGCGAAATCTCCGAACAGACACGCATCTCGACGCGTTACCTGGAGGCCATCGAATCGGGCGACCTCAAACGCCTGCCCGGCGGCATCTTCAATCGCAGCTTCATCAAAGCTTATGCCAAGTACGTCGGCTACGATGAGCGGGAAGCCCTCGAAGCCTACGCACGCACGGCGCGCGAGCAGGGAGCCTCGCCCGACGAGGTCACGACCACGCCTTATAAGTCGCACGTCTACACGGACGGCAACGGCGCGCGCTCGCCGCTCGTGACGCTCGTCCTGACGATCCTGATTCTGGCGATTCTCTCGCTCGGCGTGTACGCCGCGCTGCACTGGTATCAGCGGCACGAGGCGGACAAGCCGAATGAGCCAGCGACGCCCGCCGCACCGGCGCAGCAGCAGGCGGCGACAACGACTCCGAACAATCCTGCGGCCGCACCCGTGACGGCAGGCTTCGTCATCCAGCTCAAAGCCGTGAACCAGGAAGCGTGGGTCAAGACGCGCGTTGACGACGAGGTTTCGCAGGAGACTATTCTCCAGCCGGGTGCAGTCAAGGAGTTCAGGCCCACGCAGAGCCTGAGCATCAAGTATGCGAAGATCAAAGCGCCGTCGCTTGAGCTGACCATCAACGGGCGTCCCGCGAATGTCACCGCCAGCTCGACCACCAATCCGGTTGAAATGGTCATCACGAAGGACGATTACCAGAAGTTTTTACAGTAGCAATGAAGTCCCAAGTCTCAAGTCCCAGGTCCCAAGTCAAAACTCGACTTGGGATTTTGCTTATTAGGTCTTAGGTTTTTGGCCTTTGGTCTTTGCACGCGTGCTCGACTTGAATTTCAAAACTCAAGATGAGTAAATAATCAAAGACCAAAAACCAAAGCCCGATGACCAGCTTTTTTTTATTTAAGGAGTCCTGATGATTACCAACGATTTGATAGAAGGTCTCACATTTGACGATGTGCTGCTGGTTCCGGCGCGCTCGGACGTGTTGCCGAACGAGACGGACACCTCGACGCAGTTCACGCGCGGCATACGGCTCAGGATTCCGCTCTGCTCGGCGGCGATGGATACTGTGACCGAAGCCTCGCTTGCCATCGCGCTGGCGCAGCAGGGCGGCATCGGCGTCGTCCACAAAAATCTCTCCATCGAGCGGCAGGCCGAAGAGGTTGACAAGGTCAAGCGCTCGGAGTCGGGCATGATCGTCGACCCCGTCACGATTCGCCCCGACCGCCCGGTCAGCGAAGCCCTCAACGTGATGGAGCGCTACAAGATCAGCGGCGTGCCCGTCGTGGACGAAGACGGCCATCTCGTCGGCATCATCACCAACCGAGACCTGCGTTTCGAGACGCGCTTTGACATCCCCGTCTCCGAAGTGATGACCAAGCAACCGCTCGTCACAGTCCCCGTCGGCACCACGCTCGACGAGGCCAAAGTCGTCCTCCAGAAGCACCGCATCGAAAAGCTCCTCGTGATCGACGGCGACAAGCACATCAAAGGGCTCATCACGGTCAAAGATATTCAGAAAGCCATCAAATATCCTTCGGCCGCCAAAGACGACCTCGGACGCCTACGCGTCGCCGCCGCCATCGGCGCGACCGGAGACTACAAAGAGCGAGCCGACGCGCTGGTCAAAGCCCGCGTCGATTGCCTTATCATAGACACGGCGCACGGCCACTCCTCGCGCGTCATAGAGGCCGTCAAAGAGATCAGGAAAAGCCATCCGGAGACACAGCTCGTCGCCGGCAACGTCGGCACAGCAGAGGGCACGCGCGAACTGATCGACGCGGGCGTGGACGCGGTCAAGGTCGGAATCGGGCCCGGAAGCATCTGCACCACACGCGTCGTGACGGGCGCGGGCGTGCCGCAGATCACTGCCATCACGGAGTGCGTGAAGGCTGCGCGCGGCAGCGGAGTGCCGGTCATCGCGGACGGCGGCGTGAAGTTTTCCGGCGACGTGGCGAAGGCGATTGCGGCGGGCGCGGATGTGGTCATGATCGGCTCGCTCTTCGCGGGGACGGAGGAGTCGCCGGGCGAGCTGATTCTCTTTCAGGGACGCTCGTTCAAGGGCTATCGCGGGATGGGCTCCATCGGCGCGATGCGACAGGGTTCGAGCGACCGCTACAGCCAGGAGCGCACGGAGGTCGAATCCAAGCTCGTGCCCGAAGGCATCGAAGGTCGCGTGCCCTACAAAGGGACGCTGGCCGACATGGTGACGCAGCTCATCGGGGGCTTGCGCGCCGGGATGGGCTACACCGGCTGCCGGACGATCAAAGAGTTTCAGGAGCAGACGCGCTTCATACGCATCACCTCCGCCGGGCTCCGCGAATCGCACGTCCACGATGTCATCATCACGAAAGAAGCGCCCAACTATCGTCTGGAGTAGAGCTCATGAGCACACACGCGACCGCGCGTCATCGTCACGTCTCGCACAAGGCGAGCCTTTTTACTGAATCTGTCATCCGCGAGATGACGCGCGAAGCTCTGAAGTATGGCGCGGTCAATCTCTCGCAGGGATTTCCCGATTTCGCCGCGCCCGATGACATCAAGCGCGCGGCTCAGCAGGCCATCGCGGATGACGTGAACCAGTATGCCATCACCTGGGGCGCACGCGATTTCCGCAACGCGATTGCGAGCAAGACGAAAAACTATCTCGGCCTCGAAATCGATCCCGAAACGGAGATCACTGTGACCTGCGGCTCGACCGAAGGCATGATCGCGGCGATGATGGCAACGGTCGATCCGGGCGAAGAGGTCATCGTCTTCGAGCCGTTCTATGAGAACTACGCGCCCGACGCGATTCTCTCCGACGCGAAGCCGCGCTACATCCCTCTGCGTGCGCCCGACTGGAGCTTTGACCGCGAAGAGCTGCGCGCGGCCTTCAACGAGAAGACGAAGGCCATCATCATCTGCAACCCCAACAACCCGACGGGCAAAGTCTTCACGCTTGAAGAGCTCGAATTCATCGCCGCGCTCTGCCGCGAGCACGACGCGCTCTGCTTCACGGACGAGATCTACGAGCACATACTGTACCCGCGTGACGACCAGGAAGTGCAGCACATCTCGATGGCGCAGCTCGAAGGGATGCGCGAGCGCACAGTCATCGTCAACTCGATGTCGAAGACCTATTCGGTGACGGGCTGGCGCGTCGGCTACTGCATCGCGCCGCCGGCCATCACGGGCGCGATTCGCAAAGTCCACGACTTTCTCACAGTCGGCGCAGCCGCCCCTTTGCAGGCCGCCGGAGCTTACGCGCTGCAACTGCCGCAGGAGTATTACGACAGGCTGCGTGAGGATTACACTGCGCGGCGCGACCTGCTGCTGCCGGTGCTGGAACGCGCGGGCTTTCGCACGTTTCGCCCGGACGGAGCCTATTACATCATGACCGACATCAGCGCATTCGGCTTTGCGAACGATGTCGAGTTCACACGCCACCTGATACGCGAAGTGGGCGTCGCCTGCGTGCCCGGCTCAAGCTTCTACAGCGATCCGCAACGCGGCGCGCAGCAGGTCAGATTTTGCTTCTGTAAAAAGGACGAGACGCTGCACGCGGCCGCCGAACGGCTCGAACAGCTGCGCGTGCGAAGCTGAGAGCCGACGCTCTTTAGCCTTCTGCTTGCTTCTGATGTGGGATACCAAACGACAGGCCATCTGGCTCGCGACGGCGCTCGTGCTGGTCACGCTCGTCGTCGTGCCGCAGGCGTATGAAGAGGACGGACGGTTCGATGTCGGCTACTTC
Source organism: Acidobacteriota bacterium (assembly GCA_019247865.1). Lineage (GTDB taxonomy): Bacteria > Acidobacteriota > Blastocatellia > Pyrinomonadales > Pyrinomonadaceae > JACMLC01. The sequence continues at coordinate 2,998 of JAFBAJ010000823.1, read as the reverse complement.
GTCCTGCTCGAAATCATCTTCGTCGGCGTCGTCTGCGTAATGTTTTATATCTACTCAAGGAAGCAGCGCTGAGAGCGCCATCGGAGCGAAATGTTTATAGCCAATAGCGCCGTAGGAGCGAAATATTTATAGCCAGCGAGCACCAAATTGAAGAAGCTCCGTAGGAGCGAAATATTTATAGCTCTTCGTGGCAATCAAGATTACAAGCTCCGTCGGAGCGGAATGTTCTTTGTTCACCACATTCCGCTCCGACGGAGCTTCATTATTATTTTTGACCTATAGCCTATAAATATTTCGCTCCGACGGAGCTTTGCTTATCACTTCACAGCTGGCGGCTGGAAGGTCTTGGAGCGGACGTTGATGCCGTTGTCGGTGACGATGAGCAGGCGGCGCGCTTCGAGATAAGAGGCGTTGCTCGGGAAATAAGAGAGGATGTAACGGTTCTTGCGCAGCTCGTCGCAGATGGCGGCGGCGGCGGTGCGCGGCTCGTTGACGGGAAAGACCCGGCCGCCTGTGCCTTCGGCGAGCTTTTCGATGACCTGCGTGGGCTTGGGCTGGTCGCGTCTCAAAGCGCCGCCCGTGCGATCAGGCGCTTGCAGCAGGTAGACTGTGATGTCCTGCGCCTGAAGCGCGTTGAGCGTCTCTTCAAATTTGGTTTTGCTGCCACGGTCGAGGCCGTCGCTGATGACGACGATGACGCGCTTGGTGCTGGTCGCGGCGAGCGGCAGGAGGGCTTCGTTTGCGACCGCGTTGAGCGCGTCAAAGAGATGCGGCTCGCCCTGCTTGCGAAAGGCTTTCAAAGAGGCTTCGAGTTTCTTCGCGTCGTCCGTCCAGTCTGCGACGATGCCCGCGTCGTTGTCATAGCCGACGACGAGCAGCTTATCGCCCTCGAAGATCTCGTACGCGAACTCGCGCGCGGCTGCTTCCAGCCGATCCACGTCCGCGCGCAGCGTCAGCGAGTTGTCCACCAGCAGCACTATGCGCGAAGGGCTGGGGTCGGCGACGAAGCTCTTGACGGTCTGCTCGACGCCGTTCTCATAGAGCGTGACCTGGCTCATCGTGATGGCTTCGGTCGAATCGCCTTCGCGCGTTGCGATGACGTTGAGCGTCGTCGCGCCCTCGCCCGTCTGACGTTGCCGCCTGCCTGCCTGACCGGACGCGTATGAAAAATGGAGAATGAAAAATGCAAACAGCAGCACGCTCACCACTGTGTTGGCGCGGAAATTTTTCATCTTAAATTTTTCATTTCTCATTTTTAATCGCCTGTGTTGGATGGAGTGGATTTGGAAGCCCTCTTCCTGTTTTTCGCGGCGGGCTTCTCGCTCGATGTCGTCTCCGATTTGCTTTCGGTCTTAGAGGGAGCAGGAGCGGTCTTCTCTTCCTTCGCGCTCGCCTTCTCTTCTTTGGCGTCCGACTTTTTGCCCGCGTAATCGGTCACGTACCAGCCGGAGCCCTTGAGCTGAAAACTGGTCGGAGACCATTGTTTCTCCAGACGGCCGCCGCACTTGCTGCATTTGGTCAGCGGCTTGTCGTTGATCTTCTGCATCGCTTCGCTGCGCGTATGACACTTGCGGCATTCATACTCGTATATCGGCATAAAAAAATCGCTGCTCCTTAAAAACTATCTTTAAATGTTTTGGCAATGAATTATACGAGCCACCAATCCCAGCGTGCAACTTGACGACTATTGTGATGCACGAAGAGCGCGCCGGTTTGTGCGCTTATCATCCACTCAAAAAAAATTTTCCGCAGCCCGGATTTTTCTCGTAGTTAATCCGTACGAAGCCGGTTTCATAAAGCGTTTAACCGATGCCTCAGATTGAACGAAAGCGGGGCAAACGACGCTATATCAAAGGTTACGCCCGAACGGAATAAGTACGTGTATTATTAACGAGTTAGCGCACAAATTCAGTGCGCCGTGTGCAACCGATAAGGCACTTCTTCCATCTTAGTCCCGGTCTCGATGAACTGCTCTTTGCACGTCGTTTCCACCATGCGCAGCCCCCAATCTTCGGTCAATAAATTGACCCCAGAAACAGATGATCTGCCCAGTCGATCATCGCTCACATGGAGAACGAACTGAATGAATGTTTCCCGATTTAATGTTCCCCGTCTGCCGCGTTTGCGCTCTTTCAAATTTACCCCGGTTGCACTCATAGCATTCTTCCTCTTATACAATCTGATCGGCTTCGTTTTCAGCAGCGCGTTTGCGCCCGCCGTGCAGGCTGGCCCGACGGCTCCGGCCAAACCTTTCATCCCGGCCAATATGCCGACCTCCGGCGACGCTGAGCTGGATCAGGTGATCCTGCGCGCCGGTGAAGAGTATGGAGTTGACCCGCGCCTCCTGCACGCGGTTATCTGGCAGGAGTCGAAGTACAACCAGAACGCGCGTTCGCATGCCGGTGCGCAGGGCCTGATGCAGCTCATTCCGGCGACCGCAGAGCGTTTCGACTGTCAGAACATGAGCGACCCCAGGCAGAACGTCGCGGCCGGAACCAAGTACCTGCGCTTCCTCCTGCAGCGTTTTAACGGCAACGTGGTGCTGGCGCTGGCGGGTTACAACGCGGGCGAGGGTTCGGTGGACAAGTACAACGGCGTGCCGCCCTACAGCGAGACGCAGAACTACGTGCGTATCATCACCTCGCGTTACGGCAAGACCTATCATCCGCTGCTCGCGCCGGAGCAGGCGCGCGTCCAGTTCGGACTTGTGCCGCAGACGGAGCAGGTCGCACAGCTGGCTGAATAAAAAACATTTTCACGCAAAGGCGCAAAGGCGCGAAGAAGAGCTTGAGTGCTTTCTTCGCGCCTTTGCGCCTTTGCGTGAGATTGCAGTTCGGCGCATGGTTCGCTATCATCCGCCATTGCACACGCCATTTATGTTGAACACGTCCACCACCACCGCCCAGACTCTCTCGCTCGAACGCAAGGTCAAGATGCACGAGGCGCGCGAGGCGATTATTGACCGCCTCTCGCTGGAGCTGCCCGCGACGATAGACCT
>JAFBAJ010000812.1 GCA_019247865.1 Acidobacteriota bacterium | reverse complement strand
GCCCTCGTCGTCCGCGCGCTGCAAATAATCGTTGAGCGCGTCAATCGCGTCCTCGTAACGCTCCGCCTTGAGGTATTCGTTCGCCAGCCCGAAGCGCACCAGCACGTTGTCGGGCTCGCTCTCTAACATCGCTTTGAAAGTGTCTATCCGTGATGCCGCCATAAAGTTTACTTGCCGCCGATGATGAGTTTGGCAATCGTCTGCAATTGCATGTTGGACGTGCCTTCGTAGATCGCGCCGATCTTGGAGTCGCGCCAGAATTTTTCGACCGGATAATCTTTGACGAAGCCGTAGCCGCCGTAGAGCTCGATGGCTTTGGAAGCGATGCGCTCGGCGGCGCGCGACGAGTAGAGCTTTGCCATCGCGGCCTCTTTGACGAAGGGCTGGCCGGCGTCCTTGAGGCGCGCGGCATTGTAAACCATCAGGCGCGCGGCCTCTAATTCCGTCGCCATCTCGGCGAGCTGGAACTGCACGCCCTGAAACTCGTTGATGTTCTTGCCGAACTGCTGCCGCTCCGAAGTGTAGCGCAAAGATGCTTCGAGCGCGCCGCGCGCGATGCCGATCATCTGCGCGCCGATGCCGATGCGTCCCTCGTTGAGAGTCTCAATGGAAATCTTGTAGCCCTTGCCGGCTTCGCCCATCACGTTCTCTTTCGGCACGCGGCAGTCTTCCAGGATCAGCTCGGTGGTCGAAGAGGCGCGGATGCCGAGCTTGTTCTCCTTTTTGCCGACCGAAAAACCCTCGAAGCCTTTTTCGACGATGAAGGCAGTGATGCCTTTATAGCCTGCGGCCGGATTGATGTTGGCGAAGACGATAAAGATCTCGGCCTCGTTGCCGTTCGTGATCCAGAGCTTGCGACCGTTGAGCAGGTAATGGTCGTCCTGCTCGACGGCGCGCGTGGCGAGCGCGAAAGCGTCGGAGCCGGAACCGGCTTCGCTGAGCGCATAGGCTCCGACCTTTTCGCCGGCCAGTTGCGAGAGATATTTTTTCTTCTGCTCCTCGTTCGCCCAGCGGATGAGCGCGTTGTTGACCAGTGTGTTCTGCACGTCCACGAAGACGCCGACCGAAGGGTCCACGCGCGAGAGTTCTTCGACGCCGACGATGGCCGTGAAAAAGCTCGCGCCCGCGCCGCCGTACGCTTCCGGCGTCTCGATGCTCATCAGTCCGAGGTCGAAGCACTGCTTGATGAGCGCCGGGTCGAGCTTGGCGGCTTCGTCCATCGCTTCGACGCGCGGCCGCAGCTCGCCTTCGGCAAACTCGCGCACGCTGGCGCGGAACATCTCTTCGTCTTCGGAGAGCCGCGTCAGCGGGCCTCCCGCAAATTGTTCGATGGCAGTTTGACTCATCTTCGTCCCGCTCATTAAAGTAAGTATACGTTTTGGGAAGATAGCATCATAATCAAGGCAAAAGGCAAAAGGCAAAAGGGATGAGGCCGGTTGGCCGTCGCGCCTTTTTTGCTTTTACCCGATTTGTGTCTTATCGTGCAGCACGAACGGCACTTAAAATGCTTTCGGCGAGGGCACGCAAACGGCCCGATTGATTTCTGAATGAATCCAAGCACTGCTCAAAAAGGCGCGTCCAAAAAATTCACACCTGTCGGAATTATCTTCGCGGCGCTGGGGCTCGCGCTGTTCGTCTACTTTATTTATAAGGCGCATCCGGGCGAGATCTGGGAGAACCTCAAACAGCTCGGCGCGGGATTCGTGCTCGTGCTGGCGGTCTCGGCCGTCCGCCCGCTGGTGCGCGCGCTGGCCTGGACGCGCTGTTTCGAGGGCGAGCACAGGCTGCCGCTCAGGGATGCACTGCGCGCGTATCTGATCGGCGATGCGGTGGGGACGCTGATTCCGCTCGGCATCTTCGTCAGCGAACCGGCCAAGGCTGCGCTCGTGCGGGAACGCGTGCCGCTCGTCGCGGGACTCTCGGCGCTCGCCATCGAGAATCTTTTCTATAGCCTCTCGGTCGCGCTCTTTATCTTCTCCGGCACGGTCGCGCTGATGCTCAGCTTCGAGCTGCCGAAGCCACTGCAGATCGCCAGCATCTCGGCGCTCATCGCGGTCGTCGTCGTCATCGCGTGCGCCTTCGTAGTCATCCGCAGGCAGTGGAAGTTTTTGAGCGGGACGCTCGAATTCCTGTACGGGCGCGGCATCGGCAAGCGTTTTCTGGAGCATAAGCGCGAGCGCGTGCGCTCTCTGGAAGAGCGCGTCTATGGCTTTTACGCGCGCCACCGTTCGCGCTTTCTGTCGATCCTGCTGCTCGAAGCCTGCTTTCATCTGTCGGGCGTGGCCGAAGTCTACATCGTCCTCGCCTTCATCAGCGATTCGCACGTGACGCTCCTGACGGCCTTCGTGCTGGAATCCGTCAATCGCGTCATCAACGTAGTGTTCAAGTTCGTGCCCCTGCGCGTCGGCGTGGACGAAGCGGGCACGGGCCTCTTGACGAAGGTGCTGCATCTGGGCACGACCGTGGGCGTGACGCTCGCCATCATACGCAAGGCGCGTATCATCTGCTGGACGGCGGTCGGCGTCGGCTTGCTGGTCGGGCGCGGCCTCTCGCTGAGGGATGTCGCGCGCGGCGCGGAAGCAGCGGCGCAGGAGGCGAGCGCGACGCGTGGAGGCGCGCCGAGCGTCTCCCAAGTCAGATAACAACTCAAAGGGGAGAGCTTTTGTCGAGGTCTGTCGAAATCAGTTCGGTTGAGGGAGAGGCGCTCGCGGCGGCGTCGCCGGTGCGTGCGTCGCGCGAGTCGGCGCAGGAGCTGACGCGCGCCATCGCGCTGGCGCTCGCGTTGATGTTTGCGCTCGGGCTGGCGCTGAGGCTGACGGGCGCGTCCGCGCTCGGCTTTGCCGAAGACGAGATCAACAAGCTCGAAGCCGTGCGCGCTTACGAGCGCGGCGACATCACGCCGAACGCAGAGCATCCGATGCTGATGAAGGCGTTCATCTACGCCTCTTTCGAGATCGCGCAGTTCTGGAACCAGCACAATCCGGGGCGGCCGCTCAGCGACGAAACCGCGCTCCGTTTGCCGAATATCCTCTTCGGCGCGCTGACCGTGCTGCCGCTCTTTCTACTGACCGCAGCCCTCTTTGATCGCCGCACGGGCCTGCTCGCCGCCGCGCTCTGGACGTTCGGCGTCAACGCCATCACTTACAATCGCATCGCCAAAGAGGACACGCTGCTCGTCTTCTTCATGCTCTTCGCGTTCTACTTCTACCTGCGCGCGAAGCAGGCGAGCGGGTATGATGGGCGGCGCAAGCGTTGGAACTACGCGCTCTCCGGCGTCTCGTTCGGACTGATGCTGGCCTCGAAATATTTCCCGCACTACTTCGGCCTCAACGCGCTCTATCACTATCTCTTTCGCGTGCGCGAGCGCGGAGCCGGTGAGCCCGCATGGAAAACGCCGGGCCTCTTTTACGTGCTGATGCTGGTGGTCTTTGTGTTAGCGAACCCGGCGGTCTTGCTGCCGCAGACCTGGAGCTACCTGCAATCCTATACGAGCGGCGACCTGCTGACGCACACGGGTTACCTGATGGGCGACACGCTCTACAAGAACAACATGTCGAGCACGCCCTTCTGGGGCACGCCCATCTATTTCTACCTGCTCTTTCTGGCGATCAAGATTCCGCTGCCCGTGATTATCGCGTTCGTCGTCGGCCTCGTCGCGTGCGTGCTCAACCGGCGGAGACCGGGGCACGGCTTTCTGCTCCTGATGTTCGTCCTGTGGATCGTGCCGTACTCGCTCATCGGCGCGAAGTGGCTGCGCTATACGCTCTCGCTGATGCCGTTCGTGTACATGATCGCGGCGGTCGGGATTATGACTCTCTTCAACTCGTTCATCGCGGGCTTTGAACGAAGAGGAGCGCGGCGCGCGCGCGCTTATGTTTATGGCGTCGTGCTGCTCTTCTTCATCGCGCTGCCCGCGTGGGCTGCGTATGCCAGTGGGCCGCATTACGCGCTCTATACCAACATGCTCGGCGGAGGACGCGCCGGTTATTTCTTTCCGCACGATGAGTTTTACGACGACGGCCTGCGCGAGGCCATCCGTTATGTGACGAGCGTCGCGCCGCAGGGGGCCACCATCGTCCATGAGACTCCGGGCGTCGTGCGTTACTACCTCCAGAAGTTCGGGCGCGAAGATATGCAGTCGCGCGTGCTCTCGGACGCGAAGTTCGAGCTGGCTGCCGCGCCGAAACCCGCGTACATCATCGTCCAGCGCGGGCGCACGTACTTTGAGAACCGGCAAAAGCTCGCCACGGTGCGCGCGAGCTACCGCAAAGTGAACGAGGTCTTCGTGCAGGGCGTCTCCGCCGTCGAAGTCTATGTCGCCGAGTAATCACACGACCCCTTTGCGAGCTTGAGTCT
>JAFBAJ010000803.1 GCA_019247865.1 Acidobacteriota bacterium | reverse complement strand
GCCGGTCATGAACTTAATGTCGTCCATCGCGAAGACGTTGGTCGGATCGACCATCGCCAGAGTGAGCGTCGCCCCGACGCGTGAGAGCGGCAGGACGGAATATTTCTGCGCGACTTCGTGAGGGATCAGGCGGATGACGGAATCGTCTATGTCAAAGAGTTCGAGGTTGACCGAAGGGACGCCGTACTGTCTGGAGAGAACGGCCGTAATCATGTCGTCGGAAACCAGTCCGAGCTTGACCAGATTAAAGCCCAGACGACCGCCGTGCTCGCGCTGGTAGTCGAGAGCATCGCGCAATTGCTGCGCACTGAGGAGATTTTCGCGGACGAGAATTTCGCCTAGTTTGGCTGACATCTTTTATTGAAGTTCCAATGGTTGCGAAACACTGCAAAGGGGCGGGGTAATTGAAGTCCTGCCGGAAAACGACACGCGAAAAGAGGCGAGCCGTACTGACTGCTTCTAATTAGCAAACGGTGTTTAGCACCGTTGCACAATGAATACTACTTTTTATCATCCGGCCTGTCAAGGTGAATTTTTTCCGGTCAGATTGACAGAAAGAATCTCGCGCAAAGGCGCAAAAACGCAAAGAAAAGCTCGATTGCCTTCCTTTGCGTCCTGGCGTCTTTGCGCGAGGCTATTTCTTGCAGCTATTGCAGATAGGCCGCTTCAAACGGGGCGTCTGTGCCGAGGCCCCATTGAGTGGCTGAAAACCCGTTGGTTGATTGTTGCAGGTACCAGACTCCGTTGCGGAAGACTGCGAGGTCTGCGCGCCCGTCGCCGTCATAATCGGCCGGAACAGGTGTGTCCGACGGGTTGCCGAAAGAAGCGCCGCTAAAACCGTCACGACTTTGCAGTAGATACCATGCGCCGTCTCGATAAACGGCCGGGTCGGTTTTACCGTCGCCGTCGTAATCGGCCGGAACCAGCTTATCGGTCGAGATCCCGAACTGAAAGGCGTTCAGCACGCCGTCCGAGCTGCGCAGGACGTACCAGACTCCGTTTGAGGGGCGGAAGACAGCCGCGTCCGTCTTCCCATCGCCGTCAAAATCGCCCATCACGGGTTTGTCGCCGCTCGTTCCGAAGGGCACTGTAATAAAATTGGTGCCGGGCATACTTGACGGGCGATAGTAAAAATAGCTCTGCGGGCTACTTACTGTGCCGCCGCGATAGACAGCGAAATCATCGCGCCCGTCGCCGTCCCAATCCGAAGGAAGCGGCACATCTCCTGCCTCACCAAACGGAGTGAACCTGGTGCCGAATTCATCATTGGTAATAAATCTGGTCCCACTCGGACTGTCAAATTTCCAGATCGCGTAATTCGTCGTGCCGTCGCCGTCGTAATCAGCCGGTGCAAGCTTAAAGTCCGACAGCGATTGAGTTTGTGTGCCGTTGAAGATGACCGGCCGGTATCCCTGCGCAGAGCTGAGCGTATAAAAAATGATATTGCCATCGTTGTTGATACGGACGACGCTGATGTCCGCGCGCCCGTCGTTGTCAATATCAAACTTCACATGCCTCGGAACTCCGACCCCAGCCGCCTGTGTGATGTTAATGATATTTCCGGCGACGGTCAGGGTCGTCGAACGGGACTGCATGGCGGTGTTAAGCGGAACACTGATCGTCACCGTTCCGTTTCCGTTGCCCGGACTGCCGGAAACGACGGTCACCCAATCGGCTCCCGGAACCACCGTCCACGGGCAACCCGACGGCGACGTGATGCTCAGCGTTAGAGTGCCGCCGATGCGCGAGAAAGAGCGGTCGAATGGGCTTGTAAAGGCAGCACCACAGCCGGCACCCGCATACCGTGCGACCGCGATCTCTCCTCCGAGAGCGCTCTGTTGATGTCCGGCGGCAACGATTTTGCCGTCCGCTTGAATCCCGACTGCGAACGCTCCGCCGCCGGTTGCTGCCGGGTCCATTTCGGTGGTCACAATCCCATTGTTACCGAAGAGAGGATCGCGGAGTCCATTCGTCATGTAACGCGCGACCAGAAAGGCTGAGCCGTAATTTCCGGCGGCGACGATTTTACCGTCCGGTTGGAGAGCAACCGAATTAAGCTGGTAATTAGCTGGCGCAGGGCTAAGCGTGATGTTGGAATCAAAGAAAGTAGAGTCGAAAGAACCGTTGGCGGTGAAACGATTCACGGCCAGGCCCCTCAACTGCTGGTTGGAAAATTCCTTATATCCGCCGACGACAACGATTTTGCCGTCCGGCTGCAAAGCCATCGCCGTCGCCATCGAACCATCGCCGCAACAGCCGCTGATGTTCAAACTGGCTCTGCCAAATGAGCCGAAAGAGGTATCGAGCGCGCCCGAATCGAGATAACGGGCGGCTGCGAATCTGACCAGCGCGGAACCGACGCCTCTGGCATCGCCTGCGACGACAATTCTGCCGTCCGGGTAAATCGCCACACTGTTGCCTCTCTCAAAACTATTGCTGCAATTCCCGCTGCAAAATGCGTCGATGGTGACCAGCCCGCCGGAACCGAAAGCCGCATCGAGCGAGCCGTTTGCCAGATAGCGTGCGACCGCAAAATCTCCGTTGCGGCTCGAAGTCGTTCCGGCGACGACGATCTTCCCGGTCGTCGCAATCGCAACCGCGGCGGCTTCATCGCTCAGATTCCCGAAATCGGTCACCACGCGCCCGTCGCCGTCAAAGGAGGAATCGAGCGAGCCGTCCGAATTATAACGAGCAATCGCAAAGTCCTTGTCAGTGCTGTTAGTTCCGCTCACACCGACGACCACAATGCGGCCGTCAGGCTGAATCGCGGCAGCAAACGCCGCATCGCTCCTGTTATTAAAATCGGTCGTCACCTTGCCGTCGCCGTCGAAGGTTGTATCGAGCGTTCCGTCTGTGTTGTAGCGAGTGACGAGGAAATCGGAAGCCGGAGCATTCAGATTGGTCGCCCCGGCCACGACGATTTTTCCATCCGGTTGAATCACCATGCCGCGCCCGGTGACAGCGCCCGCGCCGATGCCGGTTAAAACTTTGCCGCCTGTCCCAAAAGTCTGGTCCAGATCGCCGAGAGCCGCAAATAATGTTTGCTGCGCCGCCAGCATGAACGTCAGGAGCAACAACAGGCGGCTCAAACGGAATAGGGAAATGGTCGGTGAATTGAAATTGGCTGTAGTTTCCGAGGTGTTTGCTGACATTGGAAGAATTACCCTTAGACCTTTCATATTTTGGTCACTGACATTTATTCCGAAGACGGCTCATTAATACCAGTTGAGGCTCCAGTGCAGCGTATAATTGTAAGAAAATAAAAAAAGGCTGCGCGAGAAGCGAGAGTGCTCGCGCAGCCTTTCGGGTTTTGAGTGGCGGGTTGATTAACCGCGCTTCTTGCCGCCGGAGCCCTTCTGGGGCTTGACGTTCTGCTGCTTGAGGGCTTCAAGCACGGCCTTCGCATCCGCTTTGAGCGGGTGCGTGTCGGGAGCGCCGTCCACAAATTTCTGCAGGTAGTTGGCGGCCTCCTGGAACTTGTTCGGGTCTTGCAGGTTGAAGAGCGCCAGCCCGGAGAAGAGCATCGCGTCGGTATTGTCCGGATGCTCGACCAGAATCTGCTGGTAGACGACGACGGCCTTCTCCATCGCGTCCGCGTCGAAGTACATCTTGGCTTCGTTCATCTGCGCTTTGAGCTTCTTCTCCGGCTCGGTCAGCTCGGCGATGTAGTCCTTATAAGCTGCGTCGCCCTCTTCCACTTTGGACTTGTCCACTTTGGTCACGAAGAGATGCATCGCGTCGGCGCGGATCTCGATGGCGTTGAATTTGGTGACCTTGAAGTTCTGCGCTTCGGCTGCATCGGCCGGGACTTCCTGCGCCTTAATCAACTGAACGGACTTGGTCGCCGCATCGGCCGCGTCGCGGAAATCCTTCTTGGCCGTCTCGATGGCAGAGGTCTTGGCGTCGCCTTCGAGCTTGAACGCCGCGTTGTAACGAACCACGCCGCGCGCTTTGAGGGCCGAGGCTTTGTTGCTCATCAGGGCGGGCGCGCCCGGATGGGTCGGGTCGGCGGTCAGCGCCTCGTCGTATCTGGCAATGGCCTCCGTGTATTTGGCGTCGGCCTCGTCCATGCGCTGAGCGCCGGAGGCTGTGTTCGCAGCCATCAGCGCGGCGTTGCCGTTCTTGAAGGAGTTGTTGTAGACAGCGTTGATGTTCTCGATCTTCTTATTGCCCTCGATGATCTCGGCGTTCTTCCGCTTCAGCTCCTCGTTCTTGGCGACGTCCTCGGCGCTCGGCCCTGTGCCGCTGCCGGGAGAGGATTTATCAGCGCCCGCGGCAAAGGCTTTGGCCTGCTCCATCGTGTAACGCGAGCCGTCGCCCGGATCGAGCGTGATGTCGAGCGAGACATCCTGACCCGGCTTGAAATTGCTTCTGATTTTGGGCGAAGCGCCCGGCGCGCTGACCGCCATCACGTACTTGCCGATGATGGAGAGACCCAAAGCAGAGTATTCGCCTCTCTTATTGGTCTTGATATTCTCCAGCTTGCCCGGCAAGTCGGTGCGATAAATATCTATCACAGCGTTCGCCACAGGGACGGTCGTCCCGTCCGCCTGCTTGAGCACCACCTTGCCGCGAATGGAATCGAGCTGCGCGGAGGCTGAAACGGCGCTCAGCAGCAGCATGGCGGCGGCGACCAGAGAGATGAAAAGTTGTTTGCGATACATCGAAGTTTCCTCCAGCGGAATTGTCAAGGCTCTCAATCGAGCAGGGCTGTTTAAGATGCCCTGAGTGGTCAATCAGGTTGTCATCCAGAGGGACGCGAAAATCAATAAAAAGCCGGATAAATTGCTATTGCGGCGCGTACGGGATGGGGTCTGCGACTCCCGCCCGGCCGAAGGCGCGCAAACGCAGCGCGCATGAATCGCAGCGCCCGCAGGCCAGCTCCGATTCCCTGTAACAAGACCAGGTCAGCGCGAGCGGAGCCTCCAGCTCAAGGCCGCGCAGGATGATCTCTGCTTTGCTCAAAGCGATGACCGGCGTCCTTATCTTTATCACAGTTTCGGGCTTCGTGCCGACCTCTATCGCGCGCTCAAAGGCCTCATAAAACTCCGGCCGGCAATCCGGATAGCCCGAAGAGTCTTCGGCCACCGCGCCGATGTAGATGCTCCCGGCTCCGATGACCTCCGCCCAGCTCACCGCGATCGAGAGCAGATGAGCGTTCCGAAAGGGAACGTAGCTGGTCGGAATCCCTTGCGCCGCGAGGTCTGCTTCGGTGACCGGCATCCCTTTATCGGTCAGAGACGAGCCGCCGATGCGCGTCAGATATTCAATCGAGACCGCCAGCCGCCGAGCGACGCCGTAGTAGTCCGCCAGCTCTTCAAAAGCACGCCGCTCGCGCGCCTCGGTCGGCTGCCCGTAAGAGACGTGCAGGAACGCCAGCTCGTCGTTCTCTTCGTGCGCGATGGCGGCCATGACGCATGAATCCATGCCGCCCGAAACGAGACAGACGGCCGGACGGCGCTCTGCCGGCAGCTCCTCTTCCGGCTCTTCGTAAGCATATGCACGCTCGTCCTGTCCGCCCATCAGACGCCGCGCGCCTCCGCGCCCCAGACCTGCTTATGCATCTGCAACTGCAGACGCACGTTGAGCCCGCTCCCGGAAATCCAGTCGGCGACATCGGTCAGTGGAAGTCCGTCCCAGACGGGCGAGATGAGCACGGCCCTCGCGCGCGTCTCCAGCTCATAACGCTCGATGACCTCGCGCGCGTAGTCCCAGTCCGCGCGGTCAGCGATGACGAACTTCACTTCATCCATCTCCGCGCGGAGGCGTTCGAGATTGGGCCAGTGATTGCGCTCTGCCTCGCCGGAGGCCGGGCATTTGACATCCAAGATAAGCTTCGCGCGCGGGTCGACCTCGGCGGTCGAAACGTAGCCGCCCGTCTCGATCAGAACTTCGTAGCCCTCGTCGCACAAACGCTCGATGAGCCTGAACCCTTCGCGCTGTGCGAGCGGCTCGCCGCCGGTGACTTCGACCAGAGGACAGCCGTAGGCGCGCACCTGCTCCATCACGTCTTCGAGCGAGATGTGCTCGCCGCCCGTGAAGGTATATTCGCTGTCGCACCAGACGCAACGCATCGGGCATCCGGTCAGCCGCACGAACGTGCAGGGCCGCCCGGCATGCGTGGACTCGCCTTGAATCGAGCGAAAGATTTCGGTGACGCGCAGCATACTTGATTTCAAATTTGAGATTTGAGATTTCAAATTTTATTTTAATGCGCGCTTGTTTTGACTGTCAAAGATTGATGCCGGATTAGCCGTCGGATACATCGCTGAGCGGAAGTTCCGGCATCAACTACCTGTGGCAGGCGCGAGAGTGAGCGTGTTCGTGTTAGCATAACGCGCGTCGAGCGGTTAACCAGAGCAGCCCCCGTGAGCCAGAACATCGCACAAATCGAGAAACTTGTGGCCGAAGGAGCGGCCCGCTTGCTCGCGCGTGCGGCGGACGCGCGCGCGCTCAAGGCCGAAGCTGTGACCGCACGCATGCGCGCAGCGCTCGACAAATATCTTTTGCGCGACGAGCCGGAGGCCGCGCCCGCCGCCGTCAACGAGTTTCTGGACGCGCTCCATGCGGACGACCTGTGCCTCATCATCGCGTGCGAGCGCGGCGACCAGATGGCCTGGAGCGATCTGGTCGAAAGGTTCGGGGCGACCGTGCGTTCGGCCGCGCGCAACGCCAGCTCCAACGAGGACGCGGCGGAGGACCTGGCGCAATCCATCTGGGCCGAGCTGCACGGCCTGCGCGTGCGTGAAGACGGTCGCCCGGCCGGAAAGCTCGCCTATTATTCCGGGCGCGGGAGCCTCGGCGGCTGGCTCCGCGCGGTGGTCGGGCAGCTCGCGATTGACCAGCATCGCAAGAGCTCGCGGCTCGTGCAGACGGAAGAGGACGCGGACTTTGATCGCCTCGCGCGCAGCTCGAACCGGGCCGAAGAGTCCTTCAGCGCGGCGCAGTCTCCGGCGAACCCGGAACACGCGCTCTCGGAACAGCGCGCCTCCGGCGATGTCGAAGCGGCGCTCGCGGCCTCGCTCGCGGAGCTTTCGGCGGAGGATCGCCTGCTCGTCAAGCTCTACTATTTCGACGGGCTCAGGCTGCGTGAGGCGGGCGCAGTCCTCGGCGTGCATGAGGCCACCGCGAGCCGCCGCCTGACGCGCGTGCAGGCGGAAGTGCGCAAGCGCGTCGAAGCGATTTTGATGAAGGAGCACGGCTGGACGCGCGGCGAGACGGCGCGCACGCTCTCCGAGACGGCCGCGCATCTGGAGTCCGATCTGGAGATGATGCTGACCGAGAGCGTCCCCGGCGAACAGCGCGCCGGGCAGGGTGATTAGCAATGGAGTCATCCGCTTTGAAGAGCGAAAGAGGGCGCAAGCAAACGGCCCTTTCAGCGTTCATCAGTTGGTCGCGCTGTAGGAGCGCGCGCGCGGCAGAAGCGTTCGTGTAGAGCAATCGGATGAAACCTGACCCCAACATGGAAATGGATCGCCTCCTGCGTCGTCACGCGCGGCAGGGGCCGGGCTCGTCTCTCTCCTTCGCCGCCGGCGGCGACAGACAGAGCGACGGCGGTGGAGCCGCCGGAGAGCCCGAAGGGCTGACGCATCTGGACGCGGACGAGCTGAACGCTTACGCGGAGAATGCTCTGCCCGCGCGGACGCGTGCGCGTTACACGGAGCATCTGGCCGGCTGCGATTCCTGCCGCAAGCTGGTGACGGGGCTCGTGCTCTCGTCCGGCATCGCCGCGCAACTGGAGAAAGAGGCCGCGCCGCAGGCTCTGGCGGCAACCGCCGGAACTGCTCCGGCGCGCTCGTGGGGAGATTGGTTCGCGGCTCTCTTCGCTCCGACGCGATTGCGCTACGCAGCCTCCATCCTGGCCGTCGTCGGCATCGCGGCCATCGCCTTGATGGTCTTTCGCAGCGGCAAGCAGCCGCTCAAGTTTGACGCGGGCAATTCGCAGCAGTCTCCGAGGACGAAGGAAGTTACGCCCAACGGCAACACCGGAGCCGCGCCTGCTCCACTCACGCCTGACGCGAGCAACACTGAAGGCAACGCTCTCCCGACTCCCACGCTGTCGCAGTCGCCCGCGCCCTTCAAGTCCGGTGAAGGCGCGCCCGTCAACATGAATGAAGAGCCTTCGGCTGCGCCTAAGGAGCTGGATAAGAACACAGAGCAGCAGCAGGGCCCCGGCAATAGCCCTGCCCCGCCTCCCGCTGTGAACGATAGCGATGCCGGAGGCAAAGGCTCGCTGCGGGATCAGGAGGAGAGCCTCAAACAGCCCGTTCTCTCTTCTCCGGCCGACGATGGGACGAAGGCCAAAAAAGAGATCAGCGGCGCGGACACGTCCACAGAGCTCGCCGGTGCCGCTTCAGGGCGCGCTGAGAACGCACGACCTAAGAGCGCGAAGACGACCGGCACGCCTGAGAACAAGACGGAGTTCGGCAAATCGGTTTCCGCCGACGCCGTCGCTTCCAGAAGAGCCAGAGGCGCGCAGGAAGCTGAGCGGAAGGATGCCTCTCCCTCGGCCGGCGCGGCGATGGACGAGCGAGCCGGGAGCCGTGAAGACCGTCCCGCCTCCAAGCCGGATGAGAAGCGCAGCGTGAGCGGCAGGCAGTTCGTGCGTCGCGGCGGCGCGTGGACCGACACGGCCTATCGCGGCCAGGCGACGACCAACGTCCGTCGCGGCTCAGACCAGTATCGCGCGCTCGTCGCGGACGAACCCGGCCTGCGCGCCATCGCAGACCAGTTCAGCGGCGAGGTCATCATCGTCTGGAACGGCAGAGCCTACCGCATCCACTGACTTCCTGAAAGAATCTCGCGCAAAGACGCAAAGGAAGCATTTAACTCTTTCTTTGCGTCTCTGCGTCTTTGCGCGAAACTGCCTTTTCCTTCTTGAATGTGAAGCTTCTTTGATGATATAGCCAATCAGAGAAAGGGAGATTTAGAAGAATGTATTGCTCGACTTGCGGCGCAGAGACCACGCCTGAGGTCTATTACTGCAAACGCTGCGGCAGCAGCCTGAACTCGCAGCAGGCGGCTCAGCCGCCGAGGCCGATCAGTCTCAACGGCCCGAGCTGGGCGATGGCCCTGACCATCATCTTTATGGTGGGAATTATTTTCAGCACGCTCATCAAGATGGCGGAGATCGGACTGAGCGCGGTCGCAATCACCTGGATCGCCATCGCCGGACTCGGCACAATCATCACGCTCGTCGCCCTGATCTTTCGGCAACTGTCGAATCTGGCGAGCCTGCGTCACCAACAGCCTGCGCCGCCGCCGCAGCCCGCGCAGCTCAAGCCGCAGACGACGAGCGAGCTGTACGCGGGTCGGCCGGGCGCGCTGCCCGAGCCCGTCGGGAGCGTCACGGAACACACGACGCGCACGTTCGCGCACGTGTACCGCGAGCCGGTCGAGCGTCAGGAATAAACTGCAAATATCGAAAGGGGTTTTCGGCGAATGAACAGAGCCGCGCCGCGCACAGTCCAGCGCACAGCAGTCCACGCACTTCTTCTCACACTCTTCATCAGCACGCTCGCGCCCGTCGCTTCCTTTGGTCAGCAGCGGAGCAACCGGACGAGTGCCGGAAAAAGCGGCGCTGCCCTGCCCGCCTTCCGGCGTGACGCAGAGGTGGCGCGGATGCTCGCAGAGATCGACGCGCGGAACATCGAGCGCACGATTCGCAAGCTCGTCTCCTTCGGCACGCGTAACACGCTGAGCGAGCAGGACAATCCTGCGCGCGGCATCGGCGCGGCGCGCGACTGGATCTACAACGAGTTCCTTAAAATGCGCGCAGATTCCGGCGGGCGTCTGAGGGTTGAGAAGCAGACCTACAAACAGGAGAAGGCCCCGCGCGTCCCGCAGGAGACGATGATCACCAACCTCGTCGCCTGGCTGCCGGGCGAACAGGCGGAATCGGAGCATCGCATCTACGTCGTGAGCGGCCACTACGATTCGATGTGTTCGAGCCCGACGGATGAGAAATGCGACGCGCCCGGCGCGAACGACGATGCTTCGGGCGTCGCCGCCGTGCTGGAGATGGCGCGCGTGATGTCCAAGAGGAAATTCGATGCCAGCATCATTTTCATGGCCGTCGCGGGCGAGGAGCAGAGCCTCCTCGGCTCGACCTATTTCGCGCAGCAGGCGAAGGAGAAGAGCCTCAACGTCGAAGCGATGCTCGACAACGACATCGTCGGCAACACGCTCAGCATGAACGGCGTGCGCGACCGCCGCACGTTGCGCGTCTTCTCGGAGGGCGTGCCGACGAACGAGACGGAGGCGGAAGCGAATGTGCGGCGCGGCGTCGGCGGCGAGAACGATTCCGCTTCGCGCCAGCTCGCGCGCTTCGTCAAGCAGGCGGGCGAGGCTTACGTGCCCGGCATGACCGTGTCGATGGTCTATCGCCGCGACCGCTACCTGCGCGGAGGCGACCACATTCCTTTTCTCGAACGCGGATATCCGGCCGTGCGTTTTACAGAGCCGAGCGAGAACTACAATCACCAGCACCAGAACGTGCGAATAGAGAACGGCGTGCAGTTCGGCGACCTGCCGGAGTTCGTGGACTTCGGCTACATCGCGCAGGTCGCGCGCATCAACGCCGCGTGTCTCGCCACGCTGGCGCTCGCGCCCGCGCTGCCCAGGAACGTCGGCCTCGTCACCAAGCGGCTGACCAACGACACGGACTTGCAGTGGGACGCGAACAGCGAGCCGGACCTGCAGGGCTATGAGATCGTCTGGCGCGAGACGACCTCGCCCGTCTGGACGAACGCGCGCGCGGTCGGAAAAGTGACGAGCTACACTCTGGCTGGGATGTCAAAGGACAACTACTTTTTCGGCGTCCGCGCGGTCGACCGCGACGGCAATCGCAGCCCGGTCAGCTTCCCGCGTCCAGTGCGTTAAAATTTCGCTCAAAGACGCAAAGAGGAGACGAAAGGGAATCGCCCATGATACGTCAACGGAAAACGGCTGGCCTGTGCTCTCTGCTGCTCGCGGCGATGCTCTGCGGTTTTCTCTACGCGGCGGCGCAGGGCAGCTCTGCCGCGCAGATGAAAGAGGTCAAGGTCTACTTTCTTAAAAATCCTTACGATGACTCGGACCCGGCGAATCCGAGCGGATTGAAGCCGGTCAAGCGCAGGGTCAGCGCGAAGTCGCCTTTGCGCGCGGCGTTGCTGGCGCTGACCGCCGGGCCGACCAGTGCGGAGAAGCAGCAGGGCTACGACAGCCCGACGTGGGGCATCAAGCTGCTCTCGGTCAGGATCGTGGGCGGCACGGCCTACACCTACTTCACGATGCCCGAGGGCGCGATGTTTTCGGGCGACAACAGCCCCTTTATCTTTGAGGACGCGGTGAAGATGACCGCCTCCCAGTTCCCGAACGTGCGCAAGGTCGTGGTCTGCCTCGACGGCATCCTCGACTTCGGCAGCGAGAGCGACGAGCCGCCGCGCAAGTGCCCGAAAAGCTAAAACGTCTCACGCCAAGGCGCAAAGGCGCAAAGAAAGACATTCTTGCTTTTCTTTGCGTCTTTGCGCCTTTGCGTGAGATTTCTTCGACTTTTCGCGCGGAGCCTGCGTCTAAACTTTCGGACGCAGTTTGAAGCTACTTTTTCGCGGCCTCGCGGAAGATAAAAAATCCTATCTGAATGGTGTTTGTGATGAAAGCTTTCAAAAACTTTGCGCGTCGGGCGGCGGCGCTGTTCTCTCTGCTGGCGGTGCTGTCGGCCACCTTCTTCGTCGGCGCGAGCGCGCAGCAAACGAAACAGAAGCCGCGTTTGAGCGAGGATCAGCTCATCCTGCATGTGCTGAACCGCCTCGGCTTCGGCGCGCGTCCCGGCGATGTCGAGCGCGTGCGCGCCCTCGGCGTCGAGAACTACATCAAACAGCAGCTCAATCCCGCGAGCATCTCGGACGAAGTCGCCGACGCGAAAGTGCGCAACCTGCCCGTGCTCTCGATGAGCACGGCCGAGCTCTACGCCAAATATCCGAATCCGGGTCTGCTCCTCCGCCAGTTGCAACGGGAGGGCAAGCTGCCGGAAGACCTCGCGCAACTGCGCGACGAGCGCAACGGCATCGCCGCGCAGCCGAACGCGAAGGACTCCGGCGCGATGTCGAAGGATGACGCGAAGAGCGGCGATGAGATGAAAGCTCCTTCAGACCGCTCTGAGTATCGCCGCGCGATCCGCGATTACTACATCAAGAACAATCTGCGCCCGCCGCAACAGCTCATACAGGAACTGCACGCCTCGCGTATCCTGCGCGCCGTCTACAGCGAACGGCAGTTGCAGGAAGTGTTGGTGGATTTCTGGACGAACCACTTTAACGTCTTCGCGGGCAAGGGCGCAGACCGCTGGCTGCTCGTCTCCTACGACCGCGACACGATTCGCCCGCACACGATGGGCAAGTTCCGCGACCTCCTGCTGGCGACGGCGCAGAGCCCCGCGATGCTCTTCTATCTCGATAACTTTCAGAGCGTCAGTCCAGACGCTCCGCAGGGCGGCGCGCGGCAGAACCGTCGCCAGTTCGAGCAGGGACAGCGCGGCGGTCTGCAAGGAATGCCCGGAGGTCAGGGGATGGGACGCGGGCTCGGGCGCGGCCTCGGACGTGGCTTAGGACAGGCCGACCGCGACTTGAGACAGGAAGCCAGGCGGCGCGAGCAGCAGGACAATCCTGAGATGTCGAAGGAGCAACAGCAGGGGCAGCGAGCCAAGCGCGGCATCAATGAGAACTACGCGCGCGAGCTGATGGAGCTGCACACGCTCGGCGTGGACGGCGGCTACACGCAGAAGGACGTGCAGGAGGTTGCGCGCTGCTTTACCGGCTGGACGATCTTCGACCCGCGCGGCATCTCCAGCCGCGTCGCTCCGCAGATGGCAGATCAGGCGGGCAAGTTCTACTTCAACCCGCGCCTGCACGACGACGGCGAAAAGCTTGTGCTCGGCCACAAGATTCCGGCGGGCGGCGGCATCAACGACGGCCTGATGGTTTTGGATATTCTTTCAAAGCATCCTTCGACCGCGAAGTTCATCGCGACCAAGCTCGCCGTCAAGTTCGTGACCGACAACCCGAGCCCCTCGCTCGTCGAGCGCATCGCCAGCGCTTACACGCGGAGCGACGGCGACATACGCGAGACGCTGCGCGCCATCTTTACGACGCCGGAGTTCATCGCGCCGGACATGTATCGCGCGAAGATCAAGACGCCGTTCGAGCTGGCCGTGAGCGCCGTGCGCACGCTCGGCGGCGAGACCAACGGCGGCCCCGCTTTCCATCAATGGATCGCGCGGATGGGCGAGCCCATCTACGGCTATCAGGCTCCGACCGGATACCCTGACACGGCAGAGGATTGGGTCAACACGGGCGCGCTCCTTGAGCGGCTCAACTTCGGCCTCGCGCTGGCTAACAATCGCATTCCGGGAACGCGCGTCAATCTGGATCGCTTCGCAACGGACGGCAAGAGCGCGTCCGCTGATAAAACGCAGACGATGGAACGCTTTCTCGCAGTGCTGTTGCAGGGAGACGTTTCGCCGAACACGAGGCAGACGCTCTTGAAGCAGGTCAGCGAACCGTTGCCGGAGATGACGGAGAAGAGCGCCAAAGCGGGCGCGATGGATGATGAAGATGAAGCTCTCCTGACCGACGCGCCGCCGCGCGGCAGACGCGAGCTGGCCCGTGCGGACTTCGGCCCCATCAACAGCGAGATGGTCAAGATCGTCGGATTGATTCTCGGCTCCCCTGAGTTTCAGAGACAGTAGGATGAAGACCATTTCACGCAAAGGCGCAAAGACGCAAAGAAAAGCGAGAAGGAATAGAAGGGCTCTTATTCTCTTCGCGCTTTTGCTTTGCGCCTTTGCGCCTTTGCGTGAAACTTTTCGTTTCTCTGCCGTCGCCAGCGAATCGGAATTGTCGCGCTACAAACTCGCGGCCGATTACTCCAAAAACTATCGCGGCCTCTCCGTGCTCGTGTTGAAGGGCGACCGGATCGTCTTCGAGCAGTACGACAATGGGCACAGCGCGGACGAGCCGCACCTGCTGGCGAGCGGAACGAAGAGCTTTGCCGGGGTGATGGCCGTCGCGGCGATTGAAGACAAGCTGCTTAGTCTGGACGAACGCGTCGCAGACACCATCACGGAATGGAAGTCGGACCCGCGCAAATCTAAAATCACCATCAGCGAGCTGCTGCATCTGACGAGCGGCATCGGCGGCGGCACGCTCGGTCGCCCGCCTGAGTACGCGGACGCGATCACGGCCGCCGCAGACTTTGAGCCCGGCACAAAGTTTCAATACGGCCCCACCCCTTTCCAGATCTTCGGCGAGGTAATGCGGCGCAAGCTCCTGCCGCGCAAAGAGAGCCCGCTCGATTATCTCAAGCGGCGCGTGCTCGACCCGATTGGTTTGAACGTCAGTGTCTGGCAGCGCGCGCGCGACGGCAATCCGCAACTGCCTTCGGGCGCATTCCTGACCGCGCGCGAGTGGGCCAAGTTCGGCCTCTTTATCAAGAACGGCGGCAAGTGGAGCGGCAAACAGCTCTTGCCGAAAAAGCTTCTCGCGGACTGCTTCGTCGGCAGCAAAGCCAATCCGGCATACGGCCTGACCTTCTGGCTCAACGCGAAGGGCACAGGGCCTCTGGGCGAAGAGGACAAACGATTTCTGCGCGCGGTGGACAAGATCGGCGTGAATGGAATTTACGCGAAGGGGCCGCGCGATCTGGTGATGGCGGCGGGCGCGGCCGGACAAAGGCTCTACATCATTCCTTCGCTCGACCTGGTCATCGTCCGGCAGGGCCGCCTCAGCCGCTTCGACGACGCGGAATTTTTAGCGCGCCTGCTTGATGGAAATAGCAGGACAGATTAGCCACAGAGGACACAGAGAGCACAGAGAAAGTAAATATTCTTTTCCTCTGTGTGCTCTGTGTCCTCTGTGGCTAAAATTAAAGTGACGAAGAGTTGCCGTCCGGCGTCTAATCTTTAAGAGGTGGTACATAAGATGAGTATTAATCGCAGGTTCTTTTTGAAGTCGAGCGGAATCGCGCTCGCCGGTTTCGGTCTGATGCAGAGCGCGCCGTCGTTTCTTGAGCGCATCGCGCTCGCGGACGGTAAAGCAGGCAGTGGTCGGCGCAAGACCTTGATCACGATCTTTCAGCGCGGCGCGGTGGACGGCCTGAACATGGTCGTGCCGCACGGCGACAAGAACTATTACTCCCTGCGCCCGACGCTCGCCGTGCCGCAGCCTAAGCAGGGCAACGAGAGCGCTCTTGACCTGGACGGTTTCTTCGGCCTCCATCCGTCGCTCGGAGTTTTGAAGCCTTTGTGGGACGCGAAGCGGCTGGCGATAGTGGATGCGGTCGGCTCGCCCGACAACACGCGCTCGCACTTTGACGCGCAGGATTACATGGAGTCGGCCACGCCTGGCGTCAAGTCCACGCGCGACGGCTGGCTCAATCGCTACCTGCAAAGCAACCCGGACACGAAGGCCACGCCCTTTCGCGCCGTCTCGATGACGCAGAACCTGCCGCGCACCTTGCAGGGCCGCGCCCCTGCGGTCGCCATCAGCAACCTCTCAGACTTTACGATTCAGGCCGGAACCAGCTCCGCGAGTTTGCAGGGAGGCTTCGAGTCCATCTACGCGCAGGGCGTCAACGACGTCTTGCAGGGAACCGGCAAAGAGACCTTCGAGGCCGTCAACTATCTGAAGAAGATCAACCCGGCGCAGTTTAAGCCGGAGAACGGCGCGCAGTATCCGCGCAATCAATTCGGCAACGCGCTCCTGCAAATCTCGCAGCTCATCAAGGCGGGCGTCGGCCTCGAAGTCGCTTTCACGGACACGCCCGGGCTCAACTGGGACACGCATTTTAATCAGGGCAACTCGCGCGGGCAGCTCGCCAATCTACTGCTGCAGTTCGGCGCGGGGCTGAACGCGCTCGTCACGGATTTAGGAAAGCACATGGACGACGTGGTGATCCTGACGATGTCCGAGTTCGGGCGCACGGTCCGCGAGAACGGCACGCGCGGCACGGATCACGGCCACGCCAACGCGATGTTCGTCATCGGCAACAGCGTCGGCGGCGGCAAGGTCTACGGCGACTGGCCCGGCCTCGGCGGCGATCAACTCTACGAAGGGCGCGACCTCGCCCTCACCACAGACTTCCGCGACATCTTCGCCGAAGTCGCACAGAAACACCTCGGCAGCACAAAGATGGACAAAGTCTTTCCCGGCTACGCCACAAGCACGTCGAAATATCGCGGCGTGATCTGACAAAAAATAAAAGTAAAAAAGTTAAAAGCGAAGATGGCGCGTATGCTATCTTCGCTTTTGCTTTTGCGGACCACATCATGAAAGGCAATTGAGTATGGACTTCAGCATTCCGCCCGAACTCGTGGAGATACGCCGGCGCATCGCGGAGTTTATGGAGGAGTTCGTGTATCCAAACGAGGGGCGTGTGGTGGAGGACGAGGGGTTAGACCCTGCGCTTGAGCGGGAGTTGCAGGAGGAGGTCAAGGCGCGCGGGTTGTGGGCTGCGAATGTGCCGCGCGAGTGGGGCGGGATGGGGCTCGGGTTTGTCGGGCAGGGGCTGGTGAATGAGATCATCGGGCGCTCGACGATTGCGCCGCGCATCTTCGGCTCGGCTGCGCCGGACGCGGGCAATGTGGAGCTGCTTCATCTCTCGGCGACGAACGCGCAGAAGGAGAAATATTTAAAACCGCTCGCGGCGGGATTGGTGCGGTCGTGCTTTGCGATGACCGAGCCGGAGGTTTCGGGCGCAGACCCGACCGGCTTGCGCACGCGCGCCGTGCGCGAGGGCGACGAGTGGGTCATCAACGGCCACAAGTGGTTTACTTCGGGCGCGCTCGGCGCAGAGTTCGCCATCGTGATGGCCGTCACGAGCCCGGATGCTCCGCCGCACAAGCGCGCGAGCATGATTCTCGTGCCGGCCGCGACGCGCGGCTTTGAGATCGTGCGCAACGTGCCGGTGATGGGCTCGGGCAGCGTCGGCGGGCATTGTGAGGTCAGGTTTGAAGACTGCCGCGTGCCGTTCGAAAATCTGCTCGGCGAAGAGGGGAAGGGGTTCGAGCTGGCGCAGGCGCGGCTGGGGCCCGGGAGGATTCAGCACTGCATGCGGTGGCTCGGGGCGGCGCAGCGGAGTTTCGAGATGATGTGCCGCTATGCGCTCAAGCGCGAATCCTTCGGCGAACCGCTCGCGCGGAAGCAGACCGTGCAGAGCTGGATCGCAGACTCTGCGGCGGAGATCAATGCCGCGCGACTGATGACGCTCCACGCGGCGTGGAAGATGGACCGGGGAGAGGACGCGCGCGTGGAAATCTCGCTCATCAAGTTTTATGGCGCGCGTGTGCTGCATGATGTGGTGGACAGGGCTATACAGGTGCACGGGGCGCTGGGGTATTCAAAGGACACGCCGCTCGAATCTTTTTATCGTGACGCGCGGGCGGCGCGAATTTACGACGGGCCGGACGAGGTGCACCGGATGGTAGTTGCGCGACGGATTCTGAGAGAGTTTGAGGAATAATAAATCTCACGCAAAGGCGCAAAGGCGCTAAGAAAACCTTCGAGAAACAGAAGCTCTCAACTCCTTTGCGTCTTTGCGCCCTGGCGTGAAATATTCATGAGTAACGAAACAGCTCCTGTGAGGCTGCATGAGGAACTGGATGTGGCGGCGCTTGGCGCATACTTGCGCGCAGAGTGGCCGGGTTCTGCGGCGGGCTCTGTGGTCGAGGTCGAACAGTTTCCGGGCGGCCATTCCAATCTCACGTACCTGATCCGTTTCGACGGGCAGGAGTACGTCCTGCGTAGACCTCCGATGGGGCCTGTCGCGCCGACCGCGCACAACATGCCGCGCGAGTTCCGGCTGCTCAGCACAGTGCATCCCTCTTTTCCGCTCGCGCCGAAACCCGTCCTGCTCTGCGAAGACGCGGCGGTCATCGGCGCGCCCTTCTACCTGATGGAGCGGCGGCGCGGCCTCGTCGTGCGGCATCGCGTTCCGCCGGAGATCGGCGACGACACGGCCGTGCGCCGTCGCGTCAGTGAAGCCGTCCTGGACACGCTCGTACGCCTGCACGCCGTGGACATTTATGCGACGGGCATCGCACAACTCGGCAAGCCCGCAGGCTTTGTCTCGCGGCAGGTGCATGGCTGGGCAGAGCGTTGGCAGCGCTCGCGCACGAGCGAGGTGGAAGAGATGGATGAGGTCGCGCGTTGGCTCATCGAAAACATTCCGGCCGAAGAGGCAGAGGCCGCCACGCTCGTCCATAACGATTACAAGCTGGATAACGTGATGCTCGACGCGTTGAATCCGGCGCGCGTCGTGGCCGTGCTGGACTGGGAGATGTGCACGGTCGGCGACCCTTTGATCGACCTCGGGCTGCTGCTCTGCTACTGGACGCTGAAGGATGAAGAGGAAGGAGAGACGCTCGGCGTGGTGACGAACGGCCCCGGCTGGATGACGCGTGATGAGCTCGTCGCGCGCTACGCAGACGCGACCGGCCGGGACCTTTCGCGGCTCGGCTTTTACGAGACCTTCGCGCTCTTCAAAGTCGCGGTCATCCTGCAACAGATCTTCTTCCGCTTCAAACGCGGCCAGACCTCCGACCAGCGTTTCAGAAACTTTGATCGCCGCGTCCTTTCGCTGGCCCGCGCCGCACATCAGCTCAGCGCGCGTTCCGCCCTCTGAACCGCAAAAGTCTCCTTTAAATAAAGCGTTTCCTGCTATATAGTTCTGCCTCCAATAATCAAATCCCCTTGACGGAAGGAA
>JAFBAJ010000637.1 GCA_019247865.1 Acidobacteriota bacterium | reverse complement strand
AGAGCTCGAAGTGTGCGAGGAGCTGCGCGAACGTCATTCGCCCGGATTCCAGATCGTCGAGCAGAGAGGCGCGCTGTCCCTTCGTCAACCTCTCGGCCCCGCGTGCGACGAGCACGCCCAGCTCTTCAAACAACTCTCTGGCGGCGCACGAGATCATGGCTCGCGTCGTCGCGTCCGCGCAGTTTTCGACGCGCGTCTCGGCGTCCGCAGCATCGCGCTGCCCGCCTGGAAAAGCATGATAGCCGCCGAGGAAGGCGAGCTGCTCGCTCCGTCTGACCCAGAAGACTTCCGGGTCGGACTCGTCCGTTCCCTGACGCAGCAGGACGACCGCCGCCGCGTCCTTAGGCGTCGCGGCTTTCGGCTGCGATTCAGTCTGATTACTCATAGCAAAGCTTTTGTCTTCCTTTGCGCCTTTGCGCCTTTGCGTGAGATTACTTTTCACGCAAAGGCGCAAAGACGCAAAGAAGAGTGTCGAGTTGTTTTTATGTCCACCGAAAGCGTTCGCCGTCGCCGCCGTTCCACGGGACGCCGCGCATGTGATAGCCGCCCTCTTCCCAGAAGCCTGCCTCGTCTTCCGCCAGAAAGCGTATGCCCTTAACCCACTTCGCGGACTTCCACGCGTAGAGCTGCGGGACGATGAGGCGCACCGGGCCGCCGTGCTCCGGCGGAATCGGCTGCCCGTCGTGCGACCAGGCGAAAAGAGAATCTTCGGCCAGAAAATATTCGAGCGGGAGATTCGTCGTCCAGCCGTTGTCGTAACCGAACGCGAGCACGAACCTGGCTTCCGCTTTCATCCCGGAGAGGCGCGCGACCTCTCGTGTCGAAACGCCGCTCCACACGTTATCGAGCCGCGACCAGCGCGTGACGCAGTGAAAGTCCGCGTAGACCTTGACCGCGGGCAGCTGCATGAACTCGTCGAGCGACCACTGCAAAGGCTGCTCGACCAGCCCGTCGACGGCGAAGGCCCACGTCGCGAGGTCTATCTCAGGCGTGCCGTGCGCGTCCAGCACAGGCCACTTGCGCGTCCGCGATTGTCCGGGCGGCAGGCGCTTCTCGCGGCGCGTGTCGGGACTGATGATGACCGACTCGTCTTCAAGCTCTGCGGGCCGGCGCGGCTCGCCGCGTTGATAGAGAGGATCGTTAGAGAGTCTGCTTAAAAAGCTCATAACAGAAATCAGCCCTTCGCCTTGCGCTCAGCCAGATCGAGCAGTTCCTGCGGCATCCATTTGCCGACGCCCTTCTGCGTGGGGCCTTCGATGCCGGCGGTGCGGTCGTGCCAGGTGTCTGCGGCTCCCGGACGGCCGCGCTCGCGCTCGTAGTTGTCGGTCTGCTCTAAGCTGAGGACGATGCCGTTGGCGATCTCTTTCCAGTCCTGCTGCTGTATGCCGCGCATGATGAGCGGCAGCCCGGCCGTCCAGTCCTCTTCGGGCGCGCGCGCGTCCTGCTCCGGAATCGTGAGCCGGTTGGCGGGCGGAAAGGGCCTGCCCGTGAACTCCTTGACGAGCATTGCCTTGATGTCCTTGTATGAAACCTGCGGCTGCTCTTTCCTGAGCGCCTGCGCGCGCCGGAAGATATCCGCGACCGTCGTCTGCTCTGTCGCCATCGAAGTCTCCTTTCAGACCTCTCTCGAAAATTTTCGCGCCTGTTTTTAATCATACCTTACACGTGCCGCACGCGTCTTTCAACTCAGGCTTATAAGAGAAGCATTTATCGCAGGGATGCTGAGACTAAGCCGACAAAAGATAAACAAAAGCAATGAAACACGATAATCCCAGCCAGGTTTTAGGAAGTTGACAGGGACTATGTGTTTCGCCTGTAGAGGTATAGGTAAAGCTGAAAGAAGGGTATGACTGTGTATGGCAGAGTGTTTATGTGTTTATGTGTAGATGTGCCTGATGCTTGAGTCAGTCTGCGAGCCTCAATGATCAATGGTCGATACCTTTTTCAGAATCGTGCTCAGGTAATTCATGTAGATGAAGAGCCAGTGTCAAAACATAATGACAAAACTGCTTAAACTGACGTTTCAAAGAGTAGCTTGAGATAGCCACGCCAGCGTAAATGAGTGCCAACACTCCCAGCAATGTGCGATAGAAATGCACACGGATTCCTTCATCTACTATCTCAGATGTCCAGAATGAAAGAATCACAACGGGCACTAGAAGCACAAATGCTGCCAGAATAGAAGAGGAAAAAATGACCGGTAAATATGCGTTATCGAGTAGCCTGCGGGAGGTTTCTGAATGTACCCGTAGATGAAAAATAACATGCTGGTGTGCGACTATGACTTCATTAGGCGATTTTAGCGCATCTTCATTAGTACCTGCCCAGTCCTCCATTAATCTCAAAAAGCGAACTCTTCTCGGCGATTCCAGATATCTGGTCACTGCGCGAGTTCTGGGGTCCTGGTAGATTCTGGTAAAAACTATAACTCGCCAGAATAAGCGGACAATACGTCGAACTTTTCGGCTTGATTTCGGGGATATGGCGTCATCCTTAAAAAGAAGGACAATACCTATATCCGAGAGTTGATTTAAGATCAAACCGATAGAAAAAGCTACGACGATAAAAATGGCGATCTTAAATTCCGTACCGATGACGTTGGCTTGTGAAGGATCACCTGCAATGTTTGGGAAGTATCTCAATAAGAATGGCCGATGAAGATACCAGGCTCCAAGGACGAATAAAGCGCCGGGAATAATTGTGCCAAAAATGCGCTCAAGAGCAATCTCTGTTTTTAACATTTTGATGTGTGATGGTCGTTACAAATACTTGTGAGGCCAACAAGGAAAATTAACTTGTTAGCAGGCGTGAGTAATGCGCGGGAAAGATAACTTTGGATGAGGTAAAGTGTCAATGATTATACGTTCCTGGCTTCTGCTTTCCAGGCACTAAGCAATTAACCATGCCGTTCGTTTATTTTCGCTTCCGCCGGCTGCCTTGCTTTAACCTCTGTCATGAGCTATTCATTAATGCCTGAATTCAATCTAACAAGGGGTCTTAAATCACAAGATGTCGGAAACCATTATCTCAACCGAGCCTACACAACTTCATACGGACATCGCGGCGGGAGCGCCAGTCTGTCCTGTCTGCGGGCGCGAAGCTCCGGACGGGCGCGTTCCGCTCGCGGCTTTGGAAGCGGACTTACAGGTCATGATCGCCGCCAACGCTCCGGCGGACGCGATCGTGGCCGAGGTCTGCCCGCGCTGCGTGGAGCTGTTCGAGCGGGCGAAGATTCAGATCCAGAGCGACGCGGCGGTCTTCGAGCAGGGCGGGCACGTGCTGTCGACGCCGCTCAGGCTCGACGCGGACGACCGCTTTACGGGGCGCGGCGTGACCATCGCTTTTCTCGATTCCGGTTTTTACGCGCACGTCGACCTGACGACGCCGCACAGTCGCATCCTCGCCTATCACAGTCTGGCCGCGAGCGAGGGCGACCGGACGACGCTCGCCACGCCGGACATGTCGAGCTGGCACGGGATGATGACTTCGGTCGTCGCGGCGGGGAACGGCTCGCTCTCGAACGGCTTTTATCGCGGCATCGCGCCGGACGCGAGCCTCGTCCTCGTCAAGCTCGCACGGACGGGCCGCATCACCGAAAAAAATATCAAGCACGGCCTCGAATGGGTGCTCGCGCACAGGGAA
>JAFBAJ010000507.1 GCA_019247865.1 Acidobacteriota bacterium | reverse complement strand
CGCTCTGCTCTCGCGCCTCTACCTGCACGCGTACCAGGCGACGGGCGATGAGTTTTACCGGCGCATCGCGGAAGAGACGCTCGATTATGTCGTGCGCGAGATGACGGACGAGCGCGGCGGCTTCTATTCGACACAGGATGCAGACTCCGAAGGGCACGAGGGAAAATTCTTTATCTGGACGCCGCAGGAGGTCACAGAGCTTTTAGGGGCGGGCGACGCGGCAGTCTTTAATGCTTATTACGACGTGACGGAGGGCGGAAATTTCGAGGGCTCGAATATCCTGCACGTCACGGCCTCGCTGGCAGAGGTCGCGCAGCAGGCGAACATCTCCGTCGAGGAATTAGAGACGGTGTTGCGGCGCGGGCGAGAGAAACTTTTCGCGGCGCGCGAGCTGCGCATCAAGCCCGGCCGGGATGAAAAGGTGCTGACGGCGTGGAACGGACTGATGCTCGCCAGCTTTGCCGAGGCGTCAGCCATTCTTGAGCGCGCGGATTATCTAGCCATCGCCGAACGGAACGCCGCTTTTATCCTGAGCGAGATGCGGCGCGAAGGCTTGCTGCTCAGAACATACAAGGACGGGCAGGCGAAGCTCAATGCGTATCTGGAAGATTACGCCTTCTATGCCGATGGCCTGACGGCGCTGTATCAGGCATCGGGGGAGATGCGTTGGCTGAAAGAGGCTGTGTCGCTGACGGAGCGCATGATCGAGGAGTTCTGGGATGCGGAGGACGGAGGCTTTTTCTATACCGGCCGGAGCCATGAAGAGCTGATCGTGCGGACGAAAGATTATTTCGATAACGCGACGCCTTCGGGCAATTCGGTCGCGGCTGAAGTCCTGGTGACGCTGGCCGCGTTGACGGGCAACGAAAATTACCAGCGGATGGCGGTGACGCTCTTTCGCCTGATCGCCGGTTACATCAAGCGTTATCCAACGGCGTTCGGCCGTGCGCTCGGCGCGCTCGACTTCCATCTTTCGACGCCCAAAGAGATCGTCATCATCGGCCCGCGCGAGGATGCAGGCACGAAGTCGCTGCTGCGCGAGGTGTGGCGGCGTTATCTGCCGAACAAGGTCGTCGTGCAAGCAGAGGGCGCGGACGAGAGCCTCCCGCTGCTCAAAGAGCGCACGATGCTGGATAACCTTCCGACCGCTTACGTCTGCGAGAACTATACCTGCCAGCGGCCCGTGACAACGGCGGCGGAGCTGGTGGAGCAACTTAAATAAAGAAAATTTCACGCAAAGGCGCAAAGACGCAAAGAAGAGAGTGAGTCTTTTCTTTGCGGCTTTGCGCCTTTGCGTGAAATTTTTATTCTGCCGCTTGATGCAGCACGGCCAGCAATTCTGCGCCGAAGCGTTCGACGCGTGAAGCGCCGAGGCCGTAGATCAGGAGCAGCGCCTCAAGCGTGGTGGGTCGTTCCATCGCCAAGTGCTCCAGCGTCCTGTCGGCACAGATCATGTAGGCGGGCTGGTGCAGCTCGAAGGATTTTTCCAGCCGCCACTTCTTCAGCGCGAGGAGCGTCTCGCGCTCTTCATCCGTCAATGGACGAAGCGGGACTTGCGGCGCGCGGCGGCGTGTGCGCGGCGCGGACGGCTCTTCGGGTTTATAATCTATCGCCGCCGCGCGCAAAGCCTGCTCAAGCTTTCCCTGCTCCGACAGGATCGCGTGTAACTCTTCGTAAACCTGTAACGCCACGCGCGCGTCGAGCGCTGCATATTGAAGCTGTGCACGCGTGAGCGGCCTGCGCCGCCAGTTCGATTTCTGAAAGCTCTTGTCCAGCTCGATGCCGAGCAGATGCGCTGAGACTCCGGCCAAGCCATAAGAGGGCAGGCGCAGCGCCGTGCGCGCCAGGCGCAGCGTGTCTATGAAGGCCGCCGGGCGCAGGCCCTCGCCCGCCAGCATGCGTTCATCGAAGCGCGCGTTGTGAGCAGCCATACGCACCTGCGGCGATTCGATGAGCGGGCGCACGGTCTCTATGTCCACCGCGAGCGCGTCCACGACCAGCACTTCGCTGGCGCTCGGCGCGATCTGGATGAGCGAGACCCGGGAGTGATTGGCGGAAGAGTCCCAGTAGGTTTCCGTGTCGAGGCCGACGATGGTCTCCTGCTGAAGTTTTTCGAGCGCGGCGCGCGCCTCTTCAAGGTCTGTGAGATAAAGATATGAGTGCTCGTCCGGCATGCTCTTAAAAATGAGAGGCGCGCTCGAAAAAATTCAGCGCGCCTCACTAAACGCTACACAGGAACAAGCGCTTACGGCTTCGTATTCGTGTTGCCCTTGTTCATGTTGCCGTTCGTGTTGCCCTTGTTCATATTGTTCATGT
Organism: Acidobacteriota bacterium; assembly: GCA_019247865.1. Lineage (GTDB taxonomy): Bacteria > Acidobacteriota > Blastocatellia > Pyrinomonadales > Pyrinomonadaceae > JACMLC01. The sequence goes on along the minus strand of JAFBAJ010000507.1, from coordinate 1,364 downwards.
TGCCGTTCGTGTTGCCTTTGTTCATGTTGTTCGCGTTGCCTGCGTTTTCGTTGTTAGCGTTGGCGGGCATCGCCGGGGGAACGGTCGAAGCGGGCTTGGCCGGGGCGGTCGTGTTGGCGTTGCCCGGAGCCGTCGCGTTCGTATTGTTGGCGTTGTTGCTGTTGTCCGCCGCGCATCCTGCGAGGAAGGCGGCCACGGCTAACAGGACGAAAAAAGTCTTAATTCTGCGCATCTGAGTTTCCTCCTCTAACCCAACGGTTAATTGTTGAAGAGCTGCCCGCAAAATTTCTCCGGACAGCCCGGCTGCTTACTGTTTCTGGTTCGTAGGCTGACGCGCGGCCTTTGCAGCGCGAGAGGAGTGCCCGCGAGAACCCGCGATTCAAGCTAAAATCAGCTTCGGCGAATGTTTGTTCGGAAATTGCGCCGCGCAGTGTAGCACCTGACGTGCGCAAAATACAGAAAAATTCTGCCCCGCCGCTCCACGCAAAACCTCTCACGGCTTGACGAACTCCCATTAAATAGAGTAAATTCAGACTGTTGCCAACATTGTTTGGCACTAGCTAGCCTATTTGAACAACATCTGGCCTTTCGGGCTTCTCCTTATTCACAAGCGCAGCTTGACCTGAGACTAGCTTCTTCTCCGTTCTGATGACGGCTTTCAGAGAGGAATCTTTTCAAGCGATGCCACATAGCACATGGAAATCTACGGGGCTGCTCGTCGCGACGACTCTGCTCGCGGCGCTACTCATCTGCGCCTCGCTCGCCTCGCTCGTACAGCTCCCGCTCCTCGGTTGGTCCGGGCTCGCGCTCTGGGCCGTGCTGTGTGCGCTGGCCGCGCTCACTTCGCGGCTAACCGTGACGGTCTCGAATACTGAAGGCGCGGTGCAGAGCCGCAAGTCGCTGGCCGAGACATTTATCTTTCTCGCGACGATGATCTACGCGACGGGGGCTAACGGAACGGTCGCGCCAGCGACGTTGCTGGCGGCGCTCGTGGCCCTGCTCTCTTCGCGCCGCGCGCAGGATCGCAGGCATGTCCTGCTCAACACGGGCGCGGCCGTCATCTCGACCTTTCTGGCCGCGTGGCTCTACGCGATGCTGGTTCCGCTCTTCGCCGGGATGACGAGCGGAGGTCAGGGCAGTCAGCTACAGTTGGGAACGTTCCTGCTCCCGCTCTGCGCCTTCGTCATCACACAATACTTTCTGAGCGCTGGACTGACGGCTGCTTACACGGCCTGTGCGGCCGGGCTCGCGCAGGCGAAGCTCACGCGCGAGAGCCTGATCTGGATGGCGATCACGCAGGTGGCCGGAGCAGCTTCGGCTTCGCTCTTCTATTTCGCATGGCAGGGCGGCGGTCTGGCCTTTGT
>JAFBAJ010000221.1 GCA_019247865.1 Acidobacteriota bacterium | reverse complement strand
TTCAGGAGATAGCGGAGGCGCTCGACCTGCCGCTGAGCACGGTCAAGAGCAGGCTCTACACGGCGCTCAGACAGTTGCGACTGCGCCTGGCGAAAGTGGAGACGGAGGCAGCTTGAGTTTGAAGTGGAGTAACGAGATGTCCGAGATCGAAAATATCAGCACCTGCGCACGCGGCGAAGAACTGGTCGCATACCTGTACGGCGAAGCGAACGACGCGGAGGCGCGCGATTTCCAGAGCCACCTCAAAGCATGTCACGCCTGCCGCGCGGAGCTGCAGGACTTCGGCCACGTGCGCGAAGGCATTCAGTCGTGGCGCGCTGAAGCTCTGCATCCATCGACCGTCCCGGCCATGACGGCGCAGGCTTTCGCAGCGAGCACGCGGCTCACAGCCGAGCCGAAGCGTTCGGCGCTCGCCGCGCTGCGCGAGTTCTTTACGCTCTCGCCGCTGTGGCTGCGCGGGGCGACGGCGCTGGCGACGCTCCTGCTGTTCGCGCTCCTGATCGTCACTGCGCTCCATTTTTTCAAACGGGCTGAGGCCCCTCCTGTGGCGAATCAACAGCAGGCTCCGGTTCCAGCTCCCGCTTCCCCGGTTAAAGAACCGTTGAACGAGAGCACACCTGCGCAGCAGGAAGAGACCGCGGCGAATCAGAGACAGCCGGACAACGCTACGCGGGTCGCTGTCAATCTCAAGCCTCAGCGACGGCCTGTGACGCGCAACCGGAATGGACGCGCGAAGGCGAACACGGAGCCCGGCACTCCAAACTTTTCGAATGAGGAGCAGCAGCAGTTGGACGACCTGCTCATCGCCGAGCGGGAGCACGAGGAGAACGTGCCCCGGCTCTACGACCTGCTTTCGGGCACCAATTAAAGAGGGATGATGAAAACCTTAACAGGCAAACTGGCATTGCTGGCGTTGGCGCTGCTGACGCTCTCGCTTCCCTGCTTCAACCGGACGGCCCTGGCGCAGGAGGACGAAGCGGCGCAGACGGAGGCTCGACCGGGCGAGAGGGCGCAGGGCGGACAGGATGGCGACCTGGTTCGCAGGCTCAACCTGACGCCGGAGCAGATCCGGCAGATACGCGAGATACGCCAGCAGAACGCGGAAGAGATGCGGCAGAGCAGGCAGCGTCTGATGCAGGCCCAGCGCTCGCTCGATGAAGCGATCTACGCGGACACTGTGAAGGATTCAGAGGTCGAAGCTCGTGCCAACGAGCTGGCGACGGCGCAGGCCGCGGTCGCGCGCCATCGCGCTCTGACAGAGCTGCGCATTCGCAAGGTTCTGACGCCGGAGCAACTCAACACGCTGCGCACTCTCAGAGAAGAAGCGCGCCAGAGAGAGCGTGAGCTGCGGCGCGAGCGGCGCGAGAACCCGAACGCTTTTCAGGAGCAACGTCGCCCGAACCTCCGCGGCATGGAGAAGAACAACGCCAAGCCCGCAGACCTCGCTCCGGCGCAGCGCACACCGGCCGGGCGCGGTCGTCGTCCGTAGAGAAATCTTCCAACATAAACCGGCCACAGATTTGCGCCGATAAGCGCGGGTAAAGATAAATCAGATTGTCTTTATCCGCGCTTATCTGTATAAATCTGTACCTGTACAAATTTACAGCTTGACGCCTTCCACATAATTTGCGCATCATAGACCGCTCGTTTACAGTCCTGCGCGGATACGATTGGGATTTCAGGGGAGGGCGCGTTCCGGCGTCTCCTGTTTCTCTTCTACATTCTCGAATGAACTTTTTCATACGTGGTCTGCTTGAGTTGCAGGAGACGACTTTGCTGGCGGCGAAAGCCGCACGCGGGCTGTTCAAGCGTCCCAGGTACGTCCCCGAAACCATCGCGCAGATGGACACCATCGGTGTCGGCTCTTTGACCATCATTCTGCTGACCGGATTTTTCACGGGCGCAGTGCTGACGCTCCAGACCTATCCGACGCTGGCCTCTTACGGCGCGCAATCGCGGACCGGCTATCTGGTGGCGATCTCCCTGATCCGCGAGCTGGGGCCGGTGCTGACGGCGCTGATGATTACGGGCCGCGTCGGCTCGGCCATCTCGGCGGAGCTCGGCTCGATGACCGTTTCGCAGCAGATAGACGCCATGCGCGCTCTCGGCACGGACCCCGTGCGCAAGCTCGTCGCGCCGCGCATTGTGGCGCTGGTCATCACCCTGCCGCTCCTGACGGTGGTGGCCGATGTGCTGGGCATCGGCGGCGGATGGTTGACGGCGACGGGGCTCTTCGGCATGTCGTCCGGAACTTTTCTGACTTCCGTGCGCGACGGCATCACGACTGATGATATTATCGGTGGCATCATCAAGCCGATTGTCTTCGCGGTAATCATCGGGACTATCGCGTGCTACAAGGGTTTGAGCACGGAGGGCGGGACGGTTGGAGTCGGACGCTCGACGACGCGCGCGGTCGTGACGGGTTCGATCGTGGTTATCATCACAGACTTTTTCCTGGCGCGCGCGCTGCAATATCTGCTCGGCATGCCGGGCGCGTAAATCTCAGGCGACACCTTTTTTTTATGGCTCTGAACGATTACCTGATACATAACTCGGAGACGCCGGCCGCTCCAGGCGGCGAGGTCAGCGAAGAAGCCGCCGAATCGACCTTTGCGGAGGTGGACGATGCCGCGCGAGCTATTCCGGCGATCGAGTTCCGCGAGGTGCGTCTCGCCTTCGACGACCGCGTAGTGCTCGACGGACTGAGCTTCAAGGTCATGAAGGGCGAGACGAAGATCATTCTCGGCGGCTCCGGCTGCGGCAAGTCCACGACCATCAAGCTGGTGCTCGGCCTGCTCAAACCTGATTCCGGTCAGATCCTCGTGGACGGCGAAGACATCACGAATTACGGCGAGGATGAGATGATGCGCGTGCGCAAGAAGATCGGGATGATCTTTCAGGAAGGCGCGCTCTTCGACTCGCTTTCGGTCTATGACAACGTGGCTTTCAAGCTGCACGAGCAGGGCGTGCCCGAAGAAGAGGTCGAGCCGGAGGTGCGCCGGATGCTGCGCTTCGTCAACCTGGAGGACGCGATCGACAAGATGCCGATTGAGCTTTCGGGCGGTATGCGGCGGCGCGTCGGCATCGCCCGCGCGCTCGTCGGCGACCCTAAGATTGTGATGTTCGACGAGCCGACCGCCGGGCTCGACCCGCCGACCGCACGCACCATCTGCGAGCTCGCGATGAAGCTACGCGATCTGGAGGACGTCTCTTCCATTTTCGTCACGCACGAGATGAACAATCTTGAATATCTCTCTTCGGAGTACGCCGTCGTCAACGACGAGGGCGAGGTCATCTTCGAGACAGAGGGCGAGCGGCTGTGCCTGATAAACACCAAAGTCCTGATGATGCGCGAGGGCCAGATCATCTTTAGCGGCACGGACGAGACTTTGACCAAGTCTGAAGACCCGTACATACACAAGTTCTTACGGGGACACTAAAAAAGGAGAAGCCGGAAGTCAGAAGTCAGAAGTCAGAAGGAAAGGCACGGAGTCTTCTTCTGGTTTCTGGATTCTGGATTCTGAGCCCTGAGTCTTATGCCTCCAGCCAGAAAAACCATCGGCGTCAGCGAATTGCGCGTCGGCCTGCTCGTGCTGATCTCCATCGCCGTTCTGATCTTTCTCATTCTGAATGCGACGGGCGACATCAATCCGTTCGCGCGCAAGCTCCATCTCAAAGCGCAGTTCGGCACGGCGGACGGCCTGCGCGCGGGCTCGGAAGTCCGGCTGGCTGGCGTGCGTGTCGGCAAAGTGGAGGAGGTCGTGCTGCTGCCGCCGCCGCCGACGGACGATCCGAAAGCGCCTAAGGTGGAGGCGCGTCTCTCGATTGACGGCACGATTGACGGCAAGCGTGCGAGCGACCGGATTCGTCAGGACTCCGTCGCGCAGTTGACCGCGCCGGGGCTGCTCGGCGATGAGAAGATCATCAACATCACGCCTGGCACTTCGGCCAGCACGCCCGTGCCCGAAGGCTACACGCTCTCGACCACTTCGGCCAACTCCTTCACAGACCTCGCCACTTCCGGCAACGACCTCGTCCAGCGGCTCTCGAAAATCTCGGATCAGGTCAATGAGATCACCAAGAAGATCAACGAAGGACAGGGCACCCTGGGACGCATCGTCAACGACGAAGCGCTCTACAATAATCTGAACGCCACGATCCGCGACACGCAGGATGTCATTCGTCAGGTCCGGTCCGGACAGGGCTCCGCGGGCAAGTTCGTCAACGACCCGGCGCTCTACGACAATCTCAACGACACAGTCCAGCAGTTGCAGGCCATCTCGAAAGACCTCCGCGCGGGACGCGGCACGGCGGGCAAGCTCTTCACGGACGACGCGCTCTACAACGACGCGCGCTCGACCATCTCCCGGCTCAGCGAGACGGCCGACAAAATCAGCCTCATCGTCGGCGACATCCGCGCCGGCAAAGGCACCGCCGGCAAGCTCATCACCGACGAAGCCATCTACAACGACGCACGCGCCGCCATCGCACGCTTCAACACCGCCGCCGAACGCATCGACAACGTCGTCTCCAGCGCCCAACGCGGCGAAGGCACCGTCGGCAAGCTCCTGACAGACGACCAGCTCTACAACAACGTCAACCAACTTTCCAGCGAAGGCGTCAAACTCATCTACGACTTCCGCCAGAACCCCAAGAAATACCTGACCGTCAAGTTCGAGCTGTTCTGATGAGCTTCCGGCTATTAGGGATGAACTTTATTGCCCGAAAAGCCGCAAAGTTAGCGGCCTTAATCAGGAAAATCGTCGAGACGCATCAAGCTGTTCTAGACTAGCTCCTAACTTTATTATTCATAAACACCGGCTGTCCGTGGAAAATTAAGTTGTGCCCTTTGGAGTTAGCTCCCGGCAAAGTTCGTCTGACTGAAAGCCTCCCTGAACTTTCTGACGGCTATGTCTATGAAGCCAAGACTGATCGCTATTTCAGGCACGCTTGAGGGGACGACGTTCGCCCTGAGCGGGGACGAAGTGACAATCGGCCGTGACGCGTCCAACCAGCTTTGCATCACCGATCACTCCGTCTCAAGGCAACATTGCCTTATCAGAAGAGCGGTCGAGGGCTTCAGGATAATTGATCTGGAGAGCTTCAACGGCACGTTCGTCAACGGAGTGCCGGTCGGAGAGCAGCCTCTCAAGCACGGCGACCAGGTGGCGTTCGGAAGGGCGCTCTTCCTTTTTCTCAGTGATGAAATTGAGAGCGCCGCCGCTCACAGCCCGGTCGAGTTGAGCGAAGACGGCCCCGCAGCCGTCTCGACCATCCGTCTTGAGAGGAAGGATGCGCTCTACTTAAAGCCGGGCGACGGCGTGGCCGCTCGACAGCCGACGGCACAGTTGGCTCGTGACTTAAACGCGCTGCTGAACATCAGCCTCGCGTTAAGCTCGATTCGTCAATTAGAGCCGCTCGGACGCCGGCTGCTGGAGATCGTTCTGGAGGCTATCCCGGCCGAGCGCGCGGCGGTACTACTCGTCCGTGAGAACTCGGAAGAGTTGCTGGCGGCGTTTGGTGTGCAGAGCCGGGGCGCGACCGCAGAGCCGATTCGCATCAGCCGGACGGTGGCCGAGCAGGTGATGCGCGAGGGCGTGGCGGTGCTGTGTCACAACGTCATCGAAGATAGCTCTTTCAATCGCGCCGAGAGCCTGCGCGCCTCCGAGGTTCATTCACTGCTCTCCGTACCGCTCACTATCAGGGAGCGCGTGGCCGGGCTCATCTATCTTGACACTGGTAATCCTGCGACACAGTTCGACGAAAGCCATCTCCAGCTGCTGACGGCTGTCGGCTCCGTCGCTTCCGTCGCCATCGAGAACGCACAGCACGTCGAGTGGCTTCAGAGCGAGAACGTGCGGCTGCATCAGGAAGTCAATCTCGAACACAACATGATCGGCGAAAGCCCGCGCATGCGCGAGGTCTACCGGTTCATCGAAAGAATCGCACCGGCGGATTCGACCCTGCTGATTCGCGGCGAGAGCGGGACGGGCAAAGAGCTGGCGGCGCACGCTGTTCACACCAACAGCGAGCGCGCCGGCAAGCCTTTCGTCGCCATCAACTGCGCCGTGTTGTCCGAGGGGCTGCTGGAAAGCGAGCTCTTCGGGCACGAGAAAGGGGCTTTCACGAGCGCCTTCGCACAGAAGCGCGGTAAGCTTGAGGTCGCGGACGGCGGGACGCTCTTTCTGGACGAGGTGGGCGAACTGACGCCTGCCACGCAGGCGAAGCTGCTGCGCGTCCTGCAGGAGCGCCGGTTCGAGCGTCTCGGAGGCACACGCACCATCAGCGTCGATGTGCGCGTCATCGCCGCCACCAACAAGGATTTAGAAGAAGCTATCAGGGACGGAACTTTTCGTCAGGACCTTTATTATCGCCTCAACGTCATCTCGCTCACGCTCCCTCCGCTCAGAGAACGACGCGAGGACATTCCTCTGCTCGCATATTATTTCGCCGCGAAATACAGCAAGAAGTGTAAAAGACTGGTCAGCGGAATCTCTACGGAAGCCCGCGCCTGTCTGTCCGCTTACGATTGGCCGGGCAACGTGCGCGAGCTTGAGAACGCCATCGAGCGCGCCGTCGTGCTCGGCAACACGGACGTGATCATGCCGGACGACCTGCCTGAGTCTCTGCTGGAAACGAGCCATCCGCAACAGGCTCCGCTCAATTACCACGAGGCCGTCAACGAGATGAAGAGGAGCTTCATCCTGAAGGCCATCGAGCAGGCGAACGGCAACTACACCGAAGCGGCCAAACTTCTCGGCATACATCCCGCCAACCTTCACCGCCTGATTCGCACACTCAAGCTCAGAACCGCTCTCGACAATAGATCGAACTGAGCCGCAGTGTCACTCCCGACAGTCGCGGTGTCAGTTGTGACACACCTCGCTCTCAACTCTCCTTAAAAGCTTTCGGTCGGGCCATCCCTTCAGGCGGCGCGCGTGCTGGCACGGCAATGGCAATCAGGCATGCAGGCTCCACAGAAAATCCGTGAGCCTATCATCGCAGCTTGCAAAGGAGAGTTCCCATGTCAAACATGAAGCCTTCAAGAGCCATCAACCTCATCCACGTGTCGGTCGTGTTAGCGATCATCGCAGTCACCACGTTACCGGCGAAGGTGGGTTCCGCGTCTCAACCGCCGGACGAGCTTTTTATTTCGGCTTCTCCACAGCGCATCGAGGCGCTGCCCGACGAGGCTCGCAGGGAATCCGAGGTCGTCATCCGGCGGCGATACGCGACCGTCAACTTCGACTTTTTCAGTTCTCAGGTGTTAGCCGCCGAGAGTAAAGATCGTGCGGCGCGAAAAGTTTCTCTCGCTCTGTTTGAGGATGTTCGAGTGGAATTGGACACGACGAACGTCAAGCGACAGGACGATGGAATTTACACCTGGGAGAGCAACGTCGAGGC
>JAFBAJ010000196.1 GCA_019247865.1 Acidobacteriota bacterium | reverse complement strand
GCGTACTCGACCGTCATCAGGCGCATCGCGGTCGCGGTCTGCGGCGCGGTCTCGGAAGCCATCTCCGGGTTGACGAGCTTGGCGATGCCGAAGTCGAAGAGCTTGGGCGCTCCGGCCGCGTTGACCAGAATGTTCGAGGGCTTGATGTCGCGGTGGATGACCTGATTGCGATGCGCGTACTCGACCGCGTCGCAGACCTGGCAGAAGAGGCGCAGTCGCTCGCGCAGGCTCAGTCGCCGCGCGTCGCAGAAGTGATAGATCGGCTGCCCCTCGATGTACTCCATGACGAAGTAGGGCCGCCCGTCTTCGGTCGCGCCGCCGTCCAGCAGGCGCGCGATGTTCGGATGATCGAGGTTCGCGAGGATCTGCCGCTCGTGCCGGAAGCGGCGGAGGATAAAGTCCGTGTCCATCCCGCGCTTGACGACCTTGATCGCGACGCGCTTCTGAAAAGCGTTGTCCGCGCGCGAGGCCAGATAGACCGCGCCCATGCCGCCGCGCCCGATCTCATAGTCGATGCGGTACGCGCCCACGCGCCGCCCCAGCATCGGGTCGCCCTCGTCGTTGATGAGCGAGGCCAGCGCCTGCACGCCGCTCTGTTCGTAGAGCGGCTCGTCGATGAAATCTCCGGCGGCTTCGTACTGCGTGAGGAGCGTTTCCACCTCGCGCTGCAACTCGGCATCGCCCGTACACGCGTTCGTCAGGTACGTCGCGCGCTCCTGCGGTGCGAGGTCAAGCGCGGTCTGGAAGATCTCTTCGATGTGCTGCCAGCGTTCGGGGGTCATAACACTACAATGCTGCGCGCCGAGTTCTAAAGACAAAAAAGCTGTTCGGGTTTTTATCTTGAGCTACTCGTCACCGCTTATTTCTTTTATTGCTTCTGCATCTGTCCGTAGAGCCAGGCTTTAGCCATCCGCCAGTGGCGTTTGATGGTGATCGGCGTGACGCCCATCACTTCCGCCGTCTCTTCGACCGTGAGGCCGCCGAAATATCGCAGTTCGACGATGCGGCTCTTCTGCTCGTCCACCTCGGCCAGCTCATTGAGCGCGTCGTCGAGCATGAGCAGCTCCGTCGAGCGCTCGACCGCCTTGTCCACGTTCTCGTCCAGGGAGAGCTTTTGAAAATCGTGACCGCGCTTCTCTGCGTTGTGCTGGCGCGCGTGGTCGACCAGAATGCGGCGCATCATCTGCGCGGCGACGCCGAAAAAGTGGGCGCGGTTCTGCCAGTTGACCTGCGTCTGATCGACCAGCCGCATATAAGCTTCGTGCACCAGCGCGGTCGGTTGCAGCGTGTGATCCGGGCGCTCGCGCCTGAGGTAGCTCGCGGCCAGCCGCCTGAGCTCGTCATAGACGACCGGCAAGAGCTCTTCCATCACGGCGCGGTTGCCGCGTGTCAGCTCGATCAGAAGCCGTGTGACGCTGTCCTGCCCTATCTCGCTCACGTGTGGTCGTTTCCAACAAACGCTTCAGGATGGCGGTGCAACTCAGATTATAAACATATTGTCCGCGCTCGAACAATTTCCCCTCTGATTATTGATACCTTTTGCCGTCGCTTTTACGCGTGAGCTAGATGAGAGCAGGAAAGTTCCTGCGTTTATTAGGAGAGGAAATCATGAGTACACAGCATAACATAGCCGCCGCCGCCGCGCACGAGCTTCCGACCGAAGCCCTGCTGATGCAGTTGTCCGGCGGAGCTTTTATCTCGCAGGCCGTCTCGGTCGCGGCCAAACTCGGTCTCGCAGACCTGCTGAAAGAGAGGCCGAAACAGGTTTCGGAGCTGGCCGCAGAGACACGCATGCACGAGCGTTCGCTCTATCGCCTGCTGCGTTGCCTGGCGAGCGTCGGCGTCTTCGCGGAGATAGACCCGCAGGTCTTCGGCCTGACGCCGCTGGCCGAGCCTTTGCGCACAGACGCGCCGAACTCGGTGCGCGACCTGGTGATCTTTATGGGCGAGCCGTGGCACTGGCGCGTGTACGGCGAGATGTTGTACAGCGTCGAGACGGGCCAGTCCGCCTGGGGCCGCGTCAACGATGGGGATGTCTTCGACTATTTCGGCAAGCATCCGGCGGAGTCTGAGATCTTCAACCGCGCGATGACCAACCTCTCGCGTTTGGCGATCCCGGTCGTCGTCGAAGCCTACGATTTCAAAGGCATCGGGACGCTGGCGGACATCGCGGGCGGTCACGGCCTGCTGCTCTCCGGAATTTTGAAGGCTAATCCGGATTTGAAGGGCTGGCTCTTCGACCTGCCGCAGGTGCTCGAAGGCGCGACGGCGATGCTGGAACAAGAGGGCGTGGCCGAGCGCGTCGAGCTCCGGCGCGGCAGCTTCTTCGAGTCGGTTCCGGCGGGCGCGGACGCGTATCTGATGAAGCACATCATCCACGACTGGGATGACGAGCGCAGCCTGACCATCCTCAGGAACATCCACCGCGCGATGCCTGAGCACGGCAAGCTCCTGCTCGTCGAGATGGTGATTGCGCCCGGCAACGAGCCGCACTTCGGCAAGGTGCAGGATCTGGAGATGCTCGTCTCGCCCGGCGGCATCGAGCGCACGGCGGATGAATACCGCGAGCTTTACAAGCAGGCGGGCTTTGAGCTGACGCGCATCATCCAGACCGCGTCGCCGCTGAGCATCATCGAAGGCGTTAAGGCACGCCGGTAAAGCTCAACCCGACTGCGCAGGATGGGGGGGCAAGCGCAGTTGAAGAAGCACAGAGAAGGAACTGGGGTGGGCCTTCTCTGTGCTTGCCCTTTAAGACATC
>JAFBAJ010000176.1 GCA_019247865.1 Acidobacteriota bacterium | reverse complement strand
CCGAGGACGATGGCGCGCTCCGGCGTCAGGCTGCGGCTCCAGGCGATGACGTGCATGCCGAAGGCGCGTGCGCGCGGAATCATCTCCTGCCCGATCTTGCCGACGCCGATCAGGCCGAGCGTGCGCCCGTAGAGGCCGCGCGCTTTGGAAAACTCCTTCTTGTTCCATTGGCCTGCGCGCAGCTCTATCACGTTGTCCGCGATTCTTCTATCGAGCGCGAGCATCAAAGCGAAAGCCAGCTCCGCCACCGCGACGGAATTCTTCCCCGGACAGTTCGAGACGTAGATGCCGCGCCGCGACGCCGCCGCGACATCAATCGTGTTGTAGCCCGCGCCAGCCCGCACGATCAGTTTCAGCGCGCCCGCGTCCATCATCTCTTCCGTGACTTTGGTCGAGCGCACGACGAGCACATCCGGCCGCGTCTCGCCGATGCCGGCGACCAGCGCCTCGTCCTTCAAGTCCGGCTGGAACACGACCTCGCACCCGAGAGCGCGCAGGCCGTCCTGCCCGGACTGCTCGAATTTGTCAGCGATCAAAACTTTCATCCGTTTAGCCTCACTCAAAAAACGATGATATGCCACAGAGGCACAGCGACACAGAGAAAATAAGGATTAGACAGCATACCTCTCAAACGTCTACGTGTCTCTGTGCCTCTGTGGCCGATTTACTGCTTTCACGTCGCTGGAACTCGTCGCGCGTGATCGAGTAGTAAGCGCAGTCGAAGCCGTAATGCATGACGTTGCGCTGGTACTTCATCCCCAGCTTTTCCATCACGCGCCGCGAGGCCGTGTTCTCCGGCAGCGCGACGGCGACGATGCGTTCGAGGCCGATCTTATGAAAACCATAATCGAGCGCGGCCTCGGCCGCTTCGGTCACGAGCCCCTGTCCCCAGTAGGCCCGTGCGATGCCGTAACCGACCTCTACCTCCGGCGTCTCGTCCAGAAACACCAGCCCGCACCAGCCGATCAGCCTCGCCTCGGCCTTATGCACCACGGCCCACATCCCGAACCCGTGCGGCTCATAGAGCGAGATGTAGTAACGCAGCCGCTCTTCAACTTTGGCCCTCGACTGCTCGCCGATGTACTTCCACACCGACGGGTCCGCGCGAAGCTGCGCCAGCTCGTCCAGATCATCCATCGTGAATTTGCGCAACAGCAGTCGCGTGGTCTCAAGCATAAAAAGCAGTGGTCAGTGGTCAGTAGTCGGTGGTCAGTAGGAGTGCTGGTTTTTTTACTGACCACCGACCACTGACCACTGACTACTAAATGTTATGTATCAGCAACGCGTCGCGCAGCTTGGGCTCGAACCAGGTGGACTTGGGCGGCATGATGCTGCCCGCGTCGGAGACGTTGAGCAGGTCGTCAATCGTCGTCGGCGAGAGCGAGAAGGCGACCGCCGCGCGACCGTCGTTGACGAGCTGTTCGAGCTCTTCCGTGCCCCGTATGCCGCCGACGAAATCGATTCGCTTGTCCGTCCGCACATCCTTGATGCCCAGGATCGGATCGAGCAGGTTCTCCTGCAGGATGCTCACGTCCAGCGAGGCGACCGGGTCATCCGTCTCCAGTTGGCTCGCGTCTTTCAGCGTGAGGCCGTACCAGCGGCCGTCCAGATACATGCTCCAGTTCCCGCGCGAGGCGGGCGCGGGCGACGCTCCTTCGCTGACGTTGAACTTTTTCCCGACCTCCGCCAGAAACTCTTCTGCCGAGAGGCCGTTCAAATCGCGCACGACGCGGTTGTAGGGCAGGATGCGCAGCTGCTCCGCCGGAAAGAGCACGGCCAGAAAGAAGTTGTATTCCTCTTCGCCAGTGTGCTTGTCGCCCTGTATCTCGCGCATCTCCGCGCGCGCGCGCGAGGCGGAGGCGGCGCGATGATGCCCGTCCGCGATGTAGAACTGCGGCACGTCGCGGAACGCCTGCACGAAGCGCACAGCATCCGGCACATGCCAGATGGTGTGCTGCACTCCGTCCGGCGCGGTGAAATCATAGAGCGCCTCGGTCACGGTCACCTCCATGACCATCGTGTCGATCTCCTGATTGCCGCGATAGGTTAAGAAGACCGGGCCGGTCTGCGCACGCAGAGCCATGATGTGGCGCGTCCGGTCGTCCTCTTTGTCGCGGCGCGTCTTCTCGTGTTTGAGAATCGTGTTGTTATCGTATTCGTCCACCGCGCAGCAGGCGACGACGCCGATCTGCTCCTGCTCGCCCATAATCAGGCGATAGAGGTAGAGGCTCGGCTCCGTCTCCATCTTGAGCGGACAGCGCTCCGTCAGCTCGCGGAAATTGTCCACAGCCTTTTTATAAACCTCTTCGCTGTAGATGTCCGTGCCCTGCGGCAGGTCTATCTCCGGGCGCGAGACGTGCAGAAAGCTCCACGGATTGCCGGAGGCGAGAGCGCGCGCCTCCTCCGTGTTGACGACATCGTACGGGACGCTCGCGACCTGCGCGACGAGGTCGGCGGGCGGACGCAGCGCGCGGAAAGGATGAATGACAGCCATCGGCTAATCTCCTTTGACCGAAGTGGAAAGACTTTGATAGCTCTGACGGAGGCTTTAGACTATCCGTTCCGACGCACTTTTGCCAAGTGCCGAGAGCGTATTAGCCACAGAGGACACAGAGAGCACAGAGGGAACAAATGTTTTATGCTCTGTGCTCTCTGTGTCCTCTGTGGCGAAACCTATTTTAAAAAGAGTTTCCGGTGAATTAAAGCGACCTCTTCGGGCGCGACCTTTGGGCGGCGGTCGTAGGTCAGCAGGCCGTTGATCTCCTGCTCGATGTCGGTCAGCTGCGTGTAGCAGAAGCCCGCCAGAAAAGGGAGCGAGGCGATGCCTTCCATCAGGTCGCGGTACTTGGCGAGCAGCTCTTCGGCCGTGTGGAACGAGCCGTAGAACTGGTAGAGCATGTCGCGCTTTTCGGCCGGCACGTCCGGCGGAACCAGTAGAAACCCGCCGACCTCCGTGAGCATGATCGGCTGCCCGCGATAACGCGAGCCGAGCACGAAGAGCGGTTTGTCTCCGATCCAGACATGCGCCGGAAGATTGCCGCCGCTGATGGTCTCCTGATAACGCTGGCGCAGGAGTTCCGCCGTCGGCGTGTAATCGTGGATCGCGCAGATGTCCGTGATGTCCGTGTGCTCCCACCCGTCGTTGTCTATCACGGGGCGTTTCGGGTCGAGCCTGCGCGTCATGGCGACCATCCGCTCGATGAAGGCGTACTGCCCCGGATGCTGCTGGCCGAGACTCGGAAAGCCCATGCTCTCGTTGACCGGAACCCAGGCGATGATGCACGGATGGTTGTAGTCGCGCTCGATGGCGCGCTTCCATTCGGCGGCGAGCCATTCTTCCGAACGCGCAGACCACTCGCGCGCGTTCGGCATCTCTTCCCACACGAGCAGCCCGACGCGGTCGCACCAGTAAAGCCAGCGCGGGTCTTCGATCTTCTGATGCTTGCGCACGCCGTTGTAGCCGAAACGCTTGATCCACTCGACATCCTCGCGCAAGGCTGCGTCCGAAGGCGCGGCCAGATAGCTCTCCGGCCAGTAACCCTGATCGAGAATCATCGCCAGATAAATCTCTTTTCCGTTGATGCAGACGCGCCCGTGTCGCAGCTCAACATCGCGCAGTCCGGCGTAAGAGGTCACTTCGTCGAGCAGCTCTTCGCCCTGATAGAGTCGCAAACGCAGGTCGTAGAGCTGCGGCGTCTCCGGCGACCAGAGCCGGGCGAAAGGAATGTTGAGGTTGAGCCAGCCGGTCGCGTGCGGCGTCTCGACGGCATCATGCGCGACCACCACGCCGTCATCCAGGGCTTCGGCTTCGAGCCGCCAAATGGCCGCAGGCGCGTGCAGGTAGACGGTCAGGCTGATCTCGTTCCGGCGAGCCTGCGTGTTGATCTTGAGCTCGTCGATCCGAATCGGCGGCACTGGCTCCAGCCAGACCGTCTGCCAGATGCCGGTCGTGCAGAAGTAATCTATGTCGTGCGGCAGACCCGTGACGGACTGCTTGCCGCGCGGCTGGCGCGCGTCCTGGCTGTCCTGCACGCGGACGGTCAGGCGATTGACGCCGTCGTTGAGATACGGCGCGATGTCGAAGCTGAAGGGGACGTGGCCGCCGTGATTGTGGCCGACCTCCTGCCCGTTGATCCAGACGGTCGAGCGATAGTCCACCGCGCCGAAATGAAGCAGCACGTCCTGCCCGCTCCACGCGGGCGGGACTTCAAAGCTGCGCGCGTACCAGACGATCTCGTGAATCGTCCGGTCGTTGATGCCTGAGAGCTCGCTCTGATACGGGAAGGGAACCGTGATGCGCTCCTCCAGAGGGAGCCCGTACTGCCAGCCTTTGACGCGCCCTTCATTCTCGTCATCAAAAGCGAACTCCCATTCGCCGTTGAGGTTCTGCCACTCGCGCCGGACGAACTGCGGGCGCGGGTATTCGGGGCGGGGCATGTGTGATGAAAGAGTGGTCATGCTGCTGGCTATATTTCCTCTGCGCCGTCGCCGGGCTCTGCCGGATAGAGAGCCGGTTCGTAAGAGAATGCTGCGCTAAATTTCCGGGGAATTATTGTCTGAAATTCTGCGAGCGACGCGCGACGCACGAGGTTGACCGTGCAACCGCCAAAACCGCCGCCCGTCATTCGCGCGCCGAGCGTGCCCGGCACGCTCGCTGCTATCTCTACCAGCAAATCCAGCTCCGGGCAACTGACTTCGTAATCATCGCGCAGGGATTCGTGCGAGAAATACATCGCACGGCCCATCAGATCGAAATTACCATCCTCCAGAGCGGCGGCGGCAGTGAGCGTCCGCCCGTTCTCCGTCACCACGTGGCGGCATCTTCTCTGTATCACATCGGGCAAAAATCTCTCGTAGCGGAAAAAGTCTATCGCCGTCAGATCGCGCAACGAACGCAGGCCGGGCACATACGCTCTCAAAAGCTCCACGGCGCGCTCGCACTCTGCGCGACGCGTGTTGTATGCCGACGAGGCCAGCTCGTGCTTGACGCGCGTGTCGCAGATGACGATGGCTACATCCTGTGTCTCCAGCGGAATCTGCTTTGTCTCCAGCGAGCGGCAATCGATCAGGAGCGCATGCCCGCGCCGGCCGAGGGCCGAGATGAGCTGATCCATGATGCCCGAATTGATGCCGACGTATTCGTGCTCCGTCCGCTGGGCCGCGAGCGCGAGCGCGGTCCGCTCAAACGACTGGCCTGAGAGAGAGAGCAGCGCCAGCCCGACAGAGATTTCGAGCGCGGCCGAAGAGGAGAGCCCGGCTCCGATGGGCACGTCCGAGTGAAGCATGAGGTCTGCGCCGCGCACAGACGCGCCGCGCTCCTGTAAAACACGCGCGATGCCTTCGACGTAATCGAGCCAACTGCCGCGCCGCTTCTCTCCCGGCTCTTTCAGATCGAATTCCGCCGCGACGTTCAGGTCGAGCGAGTGGACGCGCACGGTAAAGTCCGCGCGCGCGGCTCCGGCCACGACCGTCTCGCGGTCGAGCGCCATCGGCAGCACGAAGCCTTCGTTGTAATCCGTGTGGTCGCCGATCAGGTTGACGCGTCCCGGCGCGCGAAACAGTCGCGGCTCACGGCCGTACATCTGCTGAAAAGAGTTTCGTAGGAATTGACGGTCAATCAAAGCTCTCACACGCTCCCGTCGTGCGGCGTCCAGACGACCGGCTCAACCAGCGCGCGCAGCTCTGCCGCCTTCACTTCCGGCAGCGTGTCGTTGATGAACATCCCTGCGCCGGTCTCGCTGCCCGCCAGGTATTTGAGCTTCGTCGCGGTGCGGAGCGGCGGATAAAATTCGATGTGAAAGTGATAGTAATCGTAAGCTTCAGGCGCATCCGTCGGCCGCTGGTGCATGACCATCATGTAAGGAAAGGAGAGATTGAAGAGCTTGTCAAAGGCCGCGAGCGTCATCTTCAAAACTTCCGCCAGCGCGCGCTGCTCATCGCGCGTGAAGTCCGTGAGGGCCTGCGCGTGGCGCTTCGAGTAGATGTGCGTCTCGTACGGCCAGCGTGCGAAGAAAGGAATGAAAGCGATGAACGCCTCGTTCTCGGCCACGACGCGCCGCCCGTCGCGCACTTCCTCCGCGAGGATATCGCAGAACAGGCAGCTTCCGGTGCGCTCGCTGTGCGCGCGCGACTCTTCCAGCTCGCGCTTGATGCGCGGCGGGACGAACGGGTACGCGTAGATCTGCCCGTGCGGATGATGGAGCGTGACGCCGATGGCCTCGCCCTTGTTCTCGAAGATGAAGACGTACTTCACGTAATCGCGCGCGCCCAGTTCCGCGAAGCGATCCGTCCAGACGCGAACCAGCTTGTCTATCTTCTCGACCGGCTCCTGCGCGAGCGTCGTGTCGTGCTGCGGGCTGTAGATCAGAACTTCACACTCGCCCTGCGAAGGGCGCACGGGATAGAGCGGCGTGCCTTCGACGGCGGGCGGCTCCGGAATTGGAAGCAGCGACGGGAAGAGGTTTTCAAAAGCGACGATGTCATAGGTGGGTTCGGGAACTTCTGTCGGAAAGCGGCCGGGTTTGGTCGGGCAGAGCGGGCAGAAATTTTCCGGCGGCAGAAAAGTACGGTTCTGCCTGTGCGTGGCCGTCGCCACCCACTCGCCGAGGAGCGGATTCCAGCGCAGCTCAGACATCCGAATCCTTCTCCGCTTTACGCTCGGCGGCTGATGTGGCTGGTGCGGCAACTGTTTCTTCCACAGCCTCCGCTTCAGCTTCATCACCGAAGGTGTAG
>JAFBAJ010000060.1 GCA_019247865.1 Acidobacteriota bacterium | reverse complement strand
GCCGCACCAGCTCGTCCGCCTCAAAATTTATCTCGCGCAGCGGTTGGATGTTCATGGAGCGGCGAGATGTTAACACAACCGATGGTCTTAGGACTTTGGTCTTCGGTCTTTGCAAAGACCAAAGTCCAAAAACCAAAGGCCATCCTTTGTGTTAAGATGCGCGGCAACAATTTTTCAGGAGAAGGTTTCTGATGAACTATAGATTACTTGGGCGCACGGGTCTGAAGGTCTCCGAGCTGTGTCTGGGCACGATGACCTTCGGGCAGAGCTTTTTTAATATCGCAAAGGTCGAGCAGAGCGGCGCTAACGAGATGGTGCGGCGTGCCTGGGAGGTTGGCGTCAATTTCTTCGACACGGCCGATGTCTACTCCTACGGCGAGTCCGAAGAGATTCTGGGGCGTGCGATACGCGAGTCGGACATCAAGCGCGAGTCGGCCATCATCGCGACGAAAGTTCGCTCGCAGATGACGCAGGATGGCAGCGATGTCAACAACGTCGGACTCTCCAGGCATCACATCATGGCCGCGTGCGAGGCGAGCCTGCGCCGGCTCGGCACGGATTACATAGACCTCTATCAGGTTCACGGCTGGGACATACACGCGCCCATCGAAGAGACTCTCAGCGCGCTCAACGATCTGGTCAGGCAGGGCAAGGTGCGCTACATCGGATGCTCGAACTGGTCCGTCAGGCACCTGATGAAATCCCTCTCCGTCTCGGAGCGGCACGACTGGGAGCGCTTCGTTTCGTTGCAGGCCTACTACTCGCTCGTCGGCCGTGATCTGGAGCACGAGCTGTTGCCGCTCTGTCGTGAAGAGGGTTTAGGAGTGCTCGTCTGGTCGCCGCTCTCCGGCGGATTTCTGACGGGGAAATATCGCCGCGACGACCCGACGCCGGAAGGCGCGCGCCGCAGCGGCTTTAACTTTCCGCCGATAGACGAGGAGCGCGGCTTTGATGCCGTCGAGGCGCTGGACGAGATCGCGCAGGCGCACGAGGCGACCATCGCGCAGGTCTCGCTCGCGTGGCTGCTCGCGCAACCCGGCGTGACTTCGATCATCATCGGCGCTAACAAGATGTCGCAGCTCGAAGACAATCTACAGGCGGCGGAAGTCAGGCTCTCTGCCGCAGAGGTCGAGCGGCTGAACGCTGCGACCGCGCCGCGCGCCATCTATCCGCAGTGGATGATCGAACGACAAAACGAAGGAAGATAAGTCTCAAGTCCCAAGTCCCAGGACCCAGGTCAAGACGGGTCACGCAGACTTGGGTCCTGGGACCTGGGACTTGAGACTGATGAAACTCGCGCCATCGAACATCACGCTCATACGCGGACTGGGATTGATCGGGGCCGTCTCCATCGTGATCGGAAACGTCATCGGGACGGGAGTCTTTTTGAAGACGCGTGTGATGATTTGCAACGTCGGGTCGCCGTCGAAGGTCATCATCGTGTGGATCGCTGCGGGCGTGCTCTCGCTGGCCGGGGCGCTGACCTATGCCGAGCTGGCCGCGATGATGCCGAGAGCGGGAGGCGAGTACGTTTTTATCAGGGAAGCCTACGGCACTGGCGCTGGTTTTCTGTACGGGTGGATGCAGGTCTTCATCGCCAAGACGGGCTCGCAGGCATCTGTCGCGGTCGCGCTGGCGATCTTTTTGAACGACCTCACGGGCGGCGCGCTCAATCGAGTCTTTTTCAAGCTGCCGGTTTTCGGCTACGAGATTCCGTTCGGATATTTGCAGGTCGTGGCGCTCTCTGCGATTGCGGTCGTGACGCTCATCAACTGTGCGACGGTCGCTTTCAGCGGCAATGTCGCGGCGGTGTTGACCGTCATCAAGATCGCGCTCGTGCTGGGCATAGGCATCGGTGCGTTCTGCTTCGCGCGCGGCGGCGACTGGGCGCACTTCGCTCTATCGAACATGGGCGGACTCTGCGATGGAGTGGCGGACTCTGCGCGCTACGGCATCGCTGGCTTCGGCGCGGCGATGCTCGGCGCGTTGTGGGGTTATGACGGGTGGAACAACCTGACGCTGGTGGCGGGCGAGGTGAGGAACCCGCAACGCAACATTCCGCTCGCGCTCGGCGGCGGAATGCTGGTCATCATCACGCTCTACGTCTTCGTCAACCTCGCGTACTTTTACGCGCTCGACCCGACGAGCATCGCCAACATCTCGAAAAGCTCTTCGGTCGCGCGAGAGGTCGCGCTCACCTTTCTGGGCCCGGTCGCCATCGGGCTCATCTCGGCCGCGCTGCTCGCCTCTTCCATCGGCACACTGCACACCTCCGTCCTGACCGGAGCGCGCGTGCCGTATGCGATGGCGCGCGACCGGCTCTTCTTTCAGAACCTGGCGCGCCTCTCGAAGCGCACGCACGTCCCGGTCGGCGCGCTGCTGGTGCAGGGCGTGTGGGCGGGCGTGCTGGCTCTGTCCGGCTCGTTCGATACGCTGACGGATTACGTCATCTTCGGCTCATGGATTTTT
>JAFBAJ010000814.1 GCA_019247865.1 Acidobacteriota bacterium | reverse complement strand
CTCGGCGTCGAGGGTTACGACGTGAGCTTCGAGAACGTTGATCGCTCCGGCATCAGCGCGACGCGCGCCGTCGTGCGGACGCGCCACGAGCACGCGCATCGCCATCTCGGCGACATCCTGAAGATCATCTACCAATCGCGCCTGAGCGACGGCGTCAAAGACCGCGCGGCGCGCATCTTCTCGCGGCTGGCCGAAGCTGAAGCGCGAGTGCATAACGTGCCGGTCGAAAGGATACACTTTCACGAGGTCGGCGCGCTCGATGCCATCATAGATGTCGTCGGAGCCTGCATCGGCTTTGAGCTGCTCGGCGTGGAACGCTTCGCATCCTCCGCGCTGCACGTCGGCAGCGGGATGGTCGAGATGGCGCACGGCCGCTTTCCGGTTCCGCCGCCCGCGGTCGCGGAGCTGCTGAAGAACGCGCCCGTTTATTCGACAGACATCACAGGAGAGCTCCTGACGCCGACGGGCGCGGCCATCATCAGCACTGTGTGCGACGAGTTCGGCCAACTGCCGCGTATGCTCATCGAGCGAACCGGATACGGCGCGGGCTCGCGCGAGTACCAGAACTTCCCGAACGCTTTGCGCCTGATCCTCGGCCGCGACGAAGCGGCCCAAGATGAGCCGGAGCGTTTGCTGATGATCGAGACGAACATTGATGACATGTCGCCGCAGCATTTCGGCTACCTGATGGAGAAGGTCATCGAGCTGGGCGCGCTCGATTGCTATTTCACGCCCGTGCAGATGAAGAAGAACCGCCCGGGCGTGCTCGTCTCCATCCTCTGCCGGAAGGAGCAGCGCGAGGCGTTGCAGGAAATTCTGTTCGCGGAGACCACCACGCTCGGCCTGCGCAGTTACGAGGTCGAGCGGCGCGCTTTGCAGCGCGAGAGCGTGCGGGTCGAAACGCCATACGGCGAGATTGATGTTAAAGTGGCAAGCATCAACGGGCGCGTGGTCAATGAGAAGCCGGAGTACGAGCAGTGCCGCGCCGCGGCCGAGCGCGCCGGAGTCGCCCTCCGCACAGTCGAAGCGGCGGCGTTGAAAGCCTTACAGAAGGATTGAAGTTGTGTTAAGAAATCTCACCGCCGAAGACGCAGAGTTTTCGCAGAGATGCGCAGAGAGCTTGAGAGTTATGCTGTCTCTGCGGTGAAGGGTTTCAGGGATTTTTAAAGTGCCGAAAAAGAAGCTTGAGGAAAAAGCTAACGGGAAAGGCGTCGATCTGGAATTGATCGCGCGCGGTGTGCGTCTGATTCTCGAAGGCATCGGTGAAGATGTCTCGCGCGCGGGCCTCGTCGACACTCCGCGCCGCGTGGCGGAGATGTATGCGGAGTTGACCGCAGGGATGCGCGAAGACCCGCACCAGCACGTCGTCCCGCTGCCGGGCGACACGCATGACGAGATGGTCATCGTCAAAGACATCAGCATCGCTTCGATCTGCGAGCATCATCTGGCTCCGTTCGTGGGGCGTTGTCACATCGCTTATATCCCTAAGAACGGTCGCATCCTGGGGCTCTCGAAACTCGCGCGCCTCGCGGAGACCTTCGCGCGCCGACTGCAAGTGCAGGAGCGACTGACGACGGAGATCGCGCACACGCTCTATGAAGGACTCAAACCTCTCGGCGTGATGGTCGTGATCGAGGCCGAGCATACCTGCATGACCTTGCGCGGCGTCAGAAAGCCGGGCGCGATCACCGTCACCTCCGCCGTCCTCGGCGGCTTCCGCTCCGACTCGCGCACACGCGCCGAGGCGATGGCTTTGATTAAGGGGAATCAATGAGAAAATTTTTCACGCCAAGGCGCAAAGGCGCAAAGGTTCTCTTTGCAGGTCTGCTCATTTTGTCTCTGGCCGCTTCCGCGATGATGCAGCAGAAGGCGACGAGCCTCTTTGACGAGCAGACGTTGCGCGCGCACACCAAATTCCTCTCGGACGACCTGCTGGAAGGGCGCGGGACCGGCGCGCGCGGCGGCGAGATCGCTGCCAAGTACATCGCCGCGCAACTGGAGATGCTGGGCCTCAAAGGGGCCGGCAAGGACGGGAGCTTCTTTCAGCCCGTCTCGCTCTTCGGCGTCAAGTCCGATCCCAAAACCGTGCTCTCGGTGAAGAACGGAAGCTCGAATCTCGACTTCAGGTTCGCGGAAGACTTCGTCGCCTTCACCGGCGCGCAGCAAGCGGACGTGTCCGTTGACGCGGAGATGGTCTTCGTCGGTTACGGCATTGAAGCGCCGGAGCAGCGCTGGAACGACTACAAGGGCCAGCCGGAGGATTATCGCGGCAAGGTGCTGGTGATGCTCGTCAATGACCCGCCCGCGACCGCAGCCGAGCCGAACCTCTTCGGCGGGCGCGCGCTGACCTATTACGGCCGCTGGACGTACAAGTACGAAGAGGCCGCGCGACGCGGCGCAGCGGGCGTCATCCTGCTGCACACGGACGAGTCCGCGGGCTATCCGTGGAGCGTCGTTCGCACCTCGAACGGTTCCTGGCGTTTCGACCTCGCGCGCGGCGCGGGCGACCAGACGCCCTTTCTCAAGATGCGCGCGTGGATGACCGATGCCTCC
>JAFBAJ010000798.1 GCA_019247865.1 Acidobacteriota bacterium | reverse complement strand
CGCACGCCTCTCGATTGACGACCGGCGGATTTACACGACGGGCTTTTCGGGAGGCGCGCGAGTCGCGACGCGCGTCGCTGCATCCTGCGCGGGGTGCATCGCCGGAGTCATCGCCTGCGGCGCGGGCTTTCCGCCCGACATCAGGCCGACGCAAGCCGTGCCCTTCGCCTACTTCGCCACCGTCGGGATAGAGGATTTCAATTATCCTGAGCTGCGACGGCTCGACGGCCTGCTCGCTTCGTTCAATCTCCCGCATTACACTGCGACCTTCGACGGCAGGCATCAATGGGCCTCGTCCGCGCTGCTCGTGGAGGCGGTCGAGTGGATGGAGTTGCAGGCCATGCGCGCAGGCCGCCGCGAACGCGATGACGCGCTCGTGGAAGCCCTGCTCAAAAAGAGGCTCGAACGCGCGCGCGCCGCCGAAGCTGCGAAGAACGCTTATGAAGCTTATCTTGCATACGCCGCGCTCGCAGCCGATTTCAAGGGGCTCAAGGACGTAGCGGAATACGAGAAGCGCGCGGCGCAGCTCAAAGAATTGAAGGAGGTCAAACAGGCTCTCAAATCGGAGCAGGAACAGTTGACGAAGCAACTGGAGCTGGCACAGCAGCTCATCGCTCTCGGCAGCAAGCTCCTCAACGAGCCCGCTGCGCGCAGCAACGCTCTGAAAGAGATGCGCGCAGAGATCGCCGAACTCAGAGAGAAGAGCCGAGCGACAGAGGACACTCCCGAACGCCGCGTCACGCGCCGCGCGCTCGCACAGGTGCTGGCCCAAACCTACGAGGCAGCGCTCTACAATTATCTCCCGAACGGCGACTACGAGGTCGCCATCGTCAACTTTGAAGTCGCCGAAGAGGTCGCGCCCAGGAACTGGGGAGTCCCATACGCGATGGCTCGCGCCTACGCCCTGCGCGGCGAGAAGAAGAAGGCGCTCGAATCCATCAGGCGCGCCGTCGACAAGGGCTTCCCGGACGCCGCCGCCATCGAGACCGAGAAAGATTTCGCCTCGCTCCGCGCGGAAGACGAATTCAAATCAATCCTCCAAAGCATAAAAAAACAGTAGGGGCAGGGCTGGTCCCTGCCCGCCGCGCGCATGCGCGCATCAATTGAAACTGACATTCCAGCTTGAGTAATTGCGACTCTCGATTATCGTCCTGACGGACGATGCGGGCAGGGACCAGCCCTGCCTCTACTTTGTTTTATTTTTCGTCAGCGGGTTGGGCAGCGAGAGTGAAAGCTCGACGGGGACGACGCGTTTGAACTTGAAGATGAATTTCTTGAATTGTCCGAAGACGTAGACGCGGCCGGTGACGGGCCAGGTCGGTTTGGAGTCGTTCCATTCGCCGAGCGCGCCCATCACTGCGCTCGTCGTGCTGATGAAGAGCCGGACAGGCTGCGGCAGTTGCATCGGCTTGTCGGTCGGGAGGTCGAACGGGTGGTTGTAGTCTTCGATCGTGACGCTGATGTCATTGACCACCATGTCTTCAAAGGTCAGAAAGTCGACGTGCCCTTTCTGTTTGACGGCGGCGATGGTGACCGGGACTTCGAGCGTGATGCCGAGCGGCGTCATGCGCGCGATGCTCGCATCACCGAACTGGATCAGCGCGTCCGCTTCGGGCGAGGCCGCGGGGGCTGTGTCGGCGGCTTCATCCGTGGCGGCCTGACTGCTCTTCCCTTCCTTCGAATTTTTCTCTTCCCTGCGCTTCCTGATCTCGACCTTCGCGCGCTCAAGCTTGTAACCACGTATCTCTTTCGGATAGGTGCGCCCGGCGCTCGCGCCGTCCCGCGCGGGCTCTGAGTTCGCTTGCTGCGCGAGGACTGCGGGCACGCCGCTCAGGCTGAGAGCCAGAAGGAGCGCCGCCGCTCGAAATAATTTAAGCTGTTTCATACGCCTCACCGCCACACAAGATTTCCCTCTTGTTTGATGCCGCCGGAAGGACGGACGCAACGCTGCCTGATGGTTTGCGGTCGGGCTTCACTTCAACGGCAGCAGCAGCTCAAAGGTCGTGCCCGCGCCGAGGCTGCTTCGCAGGCGGATCCGGCCGCCCGCCTGCTCGATGGCGCGCGCGACCACATCGAGCCCGACGCCTCTGCCCGACACGTTCGAGACGCTGGCGGCGGTCGAGAATCCGGGAGCGAAGATCAGCCGCAGAGCCTCTTCGCTGGAGATGTCCGCGGCCTGCGAGATGAGGCCGCGCTCGCGTGCGGCCTGCGCGACGAGCTGCGTGTCCACGCCGCGCCCGTCGTCCGAGAGGCGCAGGCACACGCCGCCCTCTGCCGCAGTGGCCGTGAGGCTGATCCGCCCGCGCGCAGGCTTGCCCGCCGCCGCACGCTCCTCCGGCGACTCTATGCCGTGCGCGACGGCGTTGCGCAGGAGGTGCAGGAGCGGG
Source organism: Acidobacteriota bacterium (assembly GCA_019247865.1). Lineage (GTDB taxonomy): Bacteria > Acidobacteriota > Blastocatellia > Pyrinomonadales > Pyrinomonadaceae > JACMLC01. Next base: position 11,554 of record JAFBAJ010000798.1, on the reverse strand, counting down.
TCTGCGATGGCGTCGCACAGCGATTTATCGAGCTGCACGTCGCCGCCGGCGATCTCGAAATCGATCTCTCTGCCGACGGCGCGCGCGGTCATCTCTCCGGCCCGCACGGCACGCCGGAGCGTCTGCGCCAGCGGCACCAGTCGCAATCCGACGAGGCTTTCTTCGAGGGCCGCGAAGCGCCTGCGCACGCTCTCGCGGCGCAGCTCAAGCTCGTCACGCACGCTGCCCGGCGGCGGCTCCTGCTTGAAAGCGAGGCTCAAAGCGCTCATCGTCTCCGCGTTCAGCTCACGAGCCGCGGCGATGATCTCGTCCAGCTCCGTCAGCTCGACCCGGACGAGCGTCGTCAAAGGCTTGATGGTCGCCGGAGCAAAATTCTGATCCTCTTCCGCCGCGTCCACATCGGCCACAGCACGGCTCTCATCCACCTGCACCGCGACGACCTCAGTCAGCTTCACGTCGCCGAACGGCTCCAGCCGCGCCGTCAGCTCATCCGTCGTCTGCTCGGTCGCATAGACGATGCGGAAATTTATCTGATCGGGTGCAGCCGCCTCCATGCCCGGCAGCGTCGAGATCAGCTCGCCGCCGACGCCGAGCGCGTCGCTCAAATCCCTGAACCGCTCATCAAAGCTCATCAGATCGAAATTGACTTCGACGATGAAGGGATGCGCGCCTTCGCTCAGAGCTTCGCGCAGGCGATGCTCTTCGTACTCGCTGAGCGAGCGCGCGATCTCTTCCGGCAGAGCCGCGATGAGCGCTGCATGCGCGGGCGCGCTCTCGGCCCTGTAAGCGAGACGGCGCAGCCTCTGGATGAGCACGGGCGGAGCGACGGGCCGCTCCTCCACGGCAGCCGCGCGCAACATCTGCGAGAGCGCCGCCACAGTGTCCTCGAACGCATCCAGCACAGCGTTGTCCACTTCCACCTGTCCGAGCCGCACGCCGTCCAGCAACGTCTCGAACTCGTGCGCCACATCCGTCACAGCTTCTAACTCAACCGACGCCGAAGAGCCCTTCAGCGTATGCACATGCCTGAAAATCCGCGCCACCAGCTCGCGCCGCGCACGCCCCTCATCCCGCCGCGCACGCAACGCCTGCAAGTCGCCGAACAGAACCTCGATCAGCTCCTCGGCCTCGCCCAGAAATTCGCGCAGCAGTTGATCCATAAAGACTTTGATGTGTAGTAATAGGTTATGGGAGATAAAGAAACAGCCTTCTTTATCTTATCATCTATCGCCGCTTAACTATTACTAAATATTACGGAAACGTGTGGCGTGGGAAAGGTCAGGCGGAAGAGGCGTTGTGCTGCTCGTCGCCGTCCTCGTCGGTGTTGTCGTCCGGCTCTTCGTCTTCGGCGTCGGCGTTGTCGGAGAGGACCTGGGGTTGCTGTTGATCCAGGTCGCGTTTGATGGCGTCGAGGATGCCGTTGATGAACTGTGTGGCTTCGTAGGTCGAGAAGCGGCGGGCGATTTCGAGCGCTTCGTTGATGGCGACGGTGCGGGGCGTCGGCTCGTGCAGGAACTCGTAGACCGCGAGGCGCAGGATGTTGCGATCCACAATCGCCATGCGCGAGATGCGCCAGTGCTCCGCGCGCGAGCGGATGCGCTCGTCGAGCGCGACGCGATGCGCGAGCGTGCCCGTCGCCAGGCGCGTGGCGAACTCCTGCGCAGACTCTTCTGTGCCGGGATCGGCCAACTCTGACCAGAACAGGCGCACCAGTTCATCAACCCGCGCTTCGGATATGTCGGCCGCAAAGAGCATTTGCAAGGCGCATTCGCGCGCCTTACGTCTGGAACCCATAATACTTCAAGTGACGCGCAGCGAGTTCAACTCGCCACTGCTTTATAAAGATTAACCAACTCGACGGCCGACAGAGCGGCCTCGAACCCCTTGTTGCCCGCCTTCACGCCGGCGCGATCAATCGCCTGCTCCAGCGTGTCGGCCGTGATGATGCCGTAGACGACGGGCACGCCCGTCTCCATCCCAGCCTGCGCGATGCCCTTCGTGACCTCGCCCGCGATGTAATCGAAGTGCGGCGTCTGCCCGCGCAGGATCGTCCCGACGCAGATCACAGCATCCCACTTGCCGGAGCCCGCCAGCTTGCGCGCCAACAGCGGAATCTCGAACGAGCCCGGAACTTTGAAGACCTCGACCATCTTTTCATCCACGCCCAGACGCTCCAGAGCATCGAGCGCGCCGTCGGTCAGACGCGCCGTCAGAAAATCGTTCCAGCGGCTCGCGACCACTGCGAAGCGAAAGCCTTCGGCGTTCAAACGTCCCTGATGAATGACGGGCTGCAAAAAAGTTTCTCGACCTCGAAAATTTATGTGCGAGTGAATGCGCTTTCAGTATAGAGAAGCGAGTGACGTGTGACAAGTGAGGGGTGGCAGGAATTTTTTCATCACGCTTATCGGCCGCGAAAGACGGGCGCGCGTTTTTCGAGAAAGGCGCGCGTCCCTTCGCGCACATCTGCGGTCGCAAAGAGCTGGCTGAACAATTCCGCTTCGAGCGCGAGACCTTCGTCGAGCGGCAGGGAGAGGCCGCGCGTGACGGCCGCGAGACAGGCGCGGATGGCGAGCGGCGCGAGCATTGCTATCTCACGCGCCAGCGCCAACGCTTCATCCAGCAGGCGTGCGCCCTCCGTTATACGATTGACCAGCCCGAAGCGCAGGGCTTCCGGCGCAAAGAGCTGGTGGCTCGCCAGCATCAGTTCCAGCGCGCGACCCTCGCCGACGAGACGCGCGAGCCTTTGCGTTCCGCCATAAGCCGGAATCAGGCCGAGCTTTGTTTCCGGCAGACTCAAGACGGCATCGTGCGAGGCGACGCGCAGGTGGCAGGCCAGCGCCAGCTCGCAGCCGCCGCCCGCCGCGACGCCGCGCACGGCGGCGATGACGGGCACCGGAGACTCTTCGATCAGCTCGCACACACGCTGCCCGCGCCGCGCGGCTTCGAGCGCGCCCGCTTCGTCCAGCGACATCAGCTCCCGGATATCCGTCCCCGCACAAAAAGCCCTCTCGCCCGCGCCCGTCAGGATCAACGCGCGCACGTCCGTGTCTGCTTTGAGCCGCGTGAAAACCTCGCCCAGCTCGTCCAGCATCTCGCGCGAGAGCGCGTTCAGCTTCTCCGGCCGGTCTAGATAAATCACCGTCACCGCCTCGCGTTTTTCAATCGAGATGCTCATCACAGATAAAGAGTCTCACGCAAAGGCGCAAAGACGCAAAGAAAAGACTCAAACGCTTTCCTTTGCGCCTTTGCGCCTTTGCGTGAGAATTTTTCCTTAAAGGAGATTCATCGGCGTCGGGTTCTTCGCGTCTTTGGTGTAGTCGTAGAAGCCGCGCCCGGATTTGCGCCCGTAGAGCCCGGCCAGCACCATGCGCTTGAGGAGCGGCGGCGGCGCGAAGCGCTTCTCGCGGAACTCGTTGAACATGATCTCCGCGATGTAGTAGGTCGTGTCGAGCCCGACGAAATCGCCGAGCGTGAACGGCCCCATCGGATAGCCGCAGCCGAGCTTCATCGCGTTGTCAATATCCACGATCGAGCCGACGCCCTCTTCCAGCGCGCGAATCGCGTCGAGCATGTACGGCACCAGCAGGCGATTCACGATAAAGCCCGTCTTGTCGCCCGCGCGCACAGGAACCTTGCCCAGGCTCTTGCCGAACTCGACGGCCTGCTCGTACACGTCATCGTCGGTCAGGATCGTGCGGACGACTTCGACCAGCTTCATGAGCGGCACCGGGTTGAAGAAGTGCAGGCCGATAAAGCGCTGCTGCCGTTCGGGAGAGGTGGCCGTCATCATCTCCGTGATCGAGATGGACGAGGTGTTGGAAGCGAAGATGGTTTCGGGCTTGCAGATCTGATCGAGCTGCCGGTACGTCTCGCGCTTGGTCTCTAAATTCTCGATGATCGCTTCGATGATGATGTCGCAATCGGCGAGGTCGTTCAGTTTGGTGGTGCTCGTCATGCGCCCGCGAATCTGCGCCTGCTGCTCGGCGGTGATGGTTCCCTTCTCGGCAAAGCGCCCTAAGGATTTTTCGATGCCCGCAAAGCCTCGCTCACAGAGGTCGTCCGTGACCTCGCGGACGATGACTTCAAATCCGGCCGTGGCCGCCGTCTGCGCGATGCCCGAGCCCATCAGGCCGCAGCCGAGCACACCGACTTTCTTAATTTCCATATCCGTTTTTCGTCTCCTAAATTAGTTTCGTTCAAGGTAGCTAAAAATCTATGGCTTGGGACTCGCGGCAGGCTCCGGCTCATCCGTCCCGTTCTCTTTGTCTTCGACCCACTCGACTCCGTAGATGCCGCCTTTGGTCTTCACCCACTGCCGGTTCTTCTCTTCCCAGGCTTCAAAATCTTTGAGGAGCTGGGTGCGTTTCGCGGACGGGCGCGGCTTGCTTCCGGGCTCGGCCGTCGCCGCCTGCTCGCGCGCGCGCTCCAGCAGAGTCTTCAACTCGACGCGCAAATCGTCCGCCTGCTTGTCCAGCGAGGGCACATTATTGATGGTCTGGATGGCGGAATCAACCTCGCTCGCGTCTCCTTCATTATAAGCTTTGGCGAAAGCGTGGATCCCGGCGTTGATGCCTTCGATATGAGCCGTCGAGGCTCCGCCGCCGAAGAGGCCGCGCCGCAGCGAAGCGAAGCTCAGTTCCACGCGCGGCCCGTCATAGTGCCGCCAGACCTGATAAAAGCTGACGCAGACGAGCGCCAGCATGCAGACCTGCAGGATGTGCCAGAAGATGGTCACCTTCCCGCGCGCGCCCGGCCGTTTGTAGCCGACGAGCAGCGCGAGCGCCGCGCCCGTCACCAGCCCGCCGAGATGCGCCGCGTTGTCTATGTACCCGCGCGCGATAAAGCCGATAAAGAGATTGATGAAGATCGTCGGCAGCATCCCCACGCCGAACGCGCGCTTGAAGCCTTCCGGCAGCTCGTGACGAAACTTGAGGCCGAAGACGAAGAGCACGCCGATCAGACCGAAGAGCGCGCCGGAAGCTCCGGCCGACGGGCCATCCGCGTTCTTGAAGAGAAAGCTCGTTAGCGTGCCGATGTTCATGTTCGGCCGCACGGTCAGATAACTCGCCGCCACGCCCGCGATGCCCGTCACGATCCAGAAGACCACGAACTTCGCCGAGCCGTACAAACGCTCGACGTACGGCCCGATCATCCAGAGGCCATACATGTTGACGAGGATGTGCATCGGCCCGAATCCGGGCAGCCGTATGTGCAGGAAGATGGGAGTGACGAAACGCCACCACTGCCGCTGCTCGTTGATGAGCGCGTTGAGCTTCGCGCCGTAGGCGATCAGCGTCCCGCCATCCGCCCCGCCGGAAATAGTCATCAGCAGGTAGAGCAAGACATTGACGACCAGAAAGATGATGGTGAACGTCGCCGGACGCGTGAGGATGGCGCGCGCGAAGATCATCGTCTCGCGGTCATAGGCCGGACGCCGCCGCGCCCCGGCCGCGGACGCCGGCGCGGAGAGCTGTGCGCCGCACATCGCGCAGACGCTTGCGCCAGCCTCAACCAGCGCGCCGCAGTTGCGACACACGCTCGGCCGTCCCGGATACCGCTGTGCACCTGATTCGCTCGCAGACATGCCGGGATTCTACACTACATCACACGCAAAGGCGCAAAGACGCGAAGAAGAACAATTTCTCTTTCTTCGCGTCTTTGCGTCTTCGCGTGAGACTCTCTTTTTTCAGTGCGTCAATTCGGATTCGAGTCCGGCGGCGGCCAGGTTGAGGAGGATTTCGGAGGCTGCGACCGGCGCGGGCGCGTCGAGCGCGCGCATCGCCGGAGGCGTGAGCATGTTCAACTGGGCGTCGGCGAGCAGCGCGGCGGCGGGCTCGGCCTTCCTCGGCCGGGAGAAGAAGTAGCCCTGCCCGTATTCGCATCCGAGCGCGGTCAACTGCGAGAGCTGTGTCTCGCCTTCGACGCCTTCGGCGATGACTTCCATGCCGAGATTGCGCGCCAGCATGACGATGGTGCGGACGATCTCCTTGTTCTCGTTGTTGCCGTCCATCCGGCTGACGAACGAGCGGTCGATCTTGAGCGCGCTGATCGGGAAGCGGTGCAGGTAGCTCAGGCTCGAATAGCCCGTGCCGAAGTCGTCCATGCTCAATCGCACGCCGAGCGCACGCAGCTCCTTCATCATGTCGATGGCCGTCTCGATGTTCTCCATCACGACGCTCTCCGTGATCTCCAGCTTGAGCGAGCGCGCGTCAAGCCCTGTCTCCAGCAGGATCTGTCTCACCTGTTCGACCAGGTTGGGCTGCCTGAACTGTTTGCAGGAGAGGTTGACGCTGATCGAGAGCGTTTCGTGTGCGGGATACTCTTCCTGCCACTCGCGCATCTGGCGGCAGGCCTCGGTCAGCACCCACTTCCCGATGGGCAGGATCATGTCCGTCTCTTCGGCAATCGAGATGAATCTGTCCGGCGAGATAAAGCCGCGCTCTGGATGCTGCCAGCGCACCAGTGCCTCAAAGCCTGTGATGCGTCCGGTGCTCAGCGAGACGATGGGCTGATAGTGCAGCCGGAACTCCTGCCGGTCAATCGCGCGCCGCAGGTCCGTCTCCAAACGCAGCAGGTCGACCGCCTGCGCGTGCATCTCCTGATCGAACATCTCATAACGCGCCTTGCCGTTCGACTTGGCATAGTACATCGCCGTGTCCGCGTCGCGGAGGATGTCCTGCGGCTTGGTGTAGCCGGTCATGCTCGGGGCGACGCCGATGCTGACGGTCATGTAGACCTCGTGCCCCGCCAGGTTAAAGGGCAGCGCCATCTCCTGCTGCATCCGGTTTGCGATCAGCGTCGCTTCCGTCACGTCGCTGATCTCTTCCAGCAGGATGGTGAACTCGTCTCCGCCGAGCCGCGCGATAGTGTCGCCGGGGCGCAGACATTTTTCGAGCCGCCGCGCGATGGAGATCAGCAACTGGTCGCCGGCCATGTGGCCCAGGCCGTCGTTGATGTTCTTGAAGCGGTCGAGATCCATGAAGAGGACTGCGAAGTGATAATCCTCGCGCCGCTTGGCGCGCTCGGTGGCGAGTTGCAGGTGATCCATGAAGAGCGCGCGATTCGGCAGTCCCGTCAGCGCGTCATGAAACGCGTCATGGACCAGCCGCTCTTCGGCGCGCTTGCGGTCGGTGATGTCCTGAATCTGGAAGATGAGACGCGAAGAGCTGTTGTCCGTCTCGCGCACCAGCGAGATGCTCTGGTTGACCCACACCGGATGGCCGAGGATGTGCACGTAACGCTTCTCCATCTGGCAGGTCGGAATCTTGCCCGCCAGGAGCTGTCCGATGTGCTCCTGCGTGGCCGTCAGATCATCCGCGTGCGTGAGATTCTGAAAGGTCATCGTCAACAACTGCTCTTCCGAATAGCCGATGATGCGGCAGAGCGAGTGGTTGACTTCGAGCCAGTGGCCGTCGGGCGCGACCAGCGCCATGCCGATGGCCGCGTAGTCAAAGGCGCTGCGGAAACGCTCTTCGCTCTCCTGCAACTGCTGCATATGCCGCTTGGCCTGCGCCGCCTGCGCCGCAGAGGCCTCGACGTTGTTCATGTAGGTGCGATACGTGAAATAGACGATGGCGATGATGGGCGCGATGGCGAGCGCGGCGTAGAGAATGGTCGAGCCGAGCATCAGCGCGATGATGCCCGCCGAAGAGGCTCCGGCGAAATAGCTGAACGAAGTCCAGAGATAATGTTCCCGCCACGTGCGCCAGCACGGCTGGCCGAGCTTGAGCGCGAGCCCGATGGCGACCAGTCCAGTGTTCGAGATGTACTGCAACAACCCCATCAAACAGATGACGATGGCGAAGACGGCCGAGAAGCCCTGCAGGCGCAGCTCCGAGAGCCGCCCGAAGCAGAGATACAAGGCCCACATGGCGGCGCAGGTCGAGATCGCCATCACGGAGGTGTTGAAGCAGAGGGTGACGGGCTTGCGACTGATGCGCAGGGAGGAGCAGAGCCCCTCGGCCGCCGCGACCAGCACCGCGGCATGGCCGCCGTAGAGCAGCAGCGTCAGAAAGATGAAGGTGTCGGAAACTGTGACGTGCGTGTTGACGCCCGGAATGCGAATCGCGATGCGCGAGCTGACGATGACGGTGGCGAGGGCCAGCAGCGCGAATCCCAGGTCGAGTCGCGCCGGTTGCAGGTTGCTCGCCGAATAGAGGATGACCGGCAGGCCGACGACGGCGACTGCCCACTGGTATGGCCGGAAGAATTTCTGTTTATCCTGGATCTGCATGCGTCCTCTCGACTGACCTCTTCGATTAGTGGAAGATAATTTCAGAGCTGCCTCGTGTTCAGTTCGCCTGTCTGGTTGAATACAATCACCTTGACTTGAGAGAAGGGCAGGAGCGGTTCGGGACGCACCGGGAAATTACTTATCAACCCCCGTGCCACTTTTCCGAAAAATCGTCAAAGACGGCTAACTGCTGACATATTTGTGTTTCCCTCCCTTGCGCAGTAATGCGCAAGGTCTCCGGGCGGAGCTGTACAGGTCAGATTGAAGTCGGTCTAGCCGTCAACCTGATTGAAGGCCAAAATAAAAGGGCCGGCGAGACAGGGCTATGACAACCCGTCTCGCCGGCTCTTTTTCCGAAAACCTACGGTGGTTAATTGTGCTGCATGTAGATCGTGTCGTAGTAGCTACGCAGTTTGTAACCGGCCTTGCGATAGAAGGCCGCGGCCTCCTCGTTCTGCTCGTTGACGAGCAGGCAGATGGACTTGACGCGGGCGAGCAGCGTCCGGCCGAGCTGCGCCATGCAGCGCTGGCCGTAGCCTTTCCCGCGTTCCTGCGGGTTGACGTAGACGCCTTCGAGATAGACCACCTCGGAGGTCTCGGCGATGATGTCCGCCTTGAAGATCAGGCGGCCGTCTTCGACCCAGACCCATGAGCGGCCCTGCTCGATGCGGCGTGCGCAGCGTGCGCGAAAGCCTTCCGGGTCTTTTTCGAGAGGGTTGACGCCGCTCTCTTCCAAAGCCATCCCGGCCTGGACGGGCGCGATCAGATGGAGGTCTGCGAGAGTGGCGCGCCGGAGGCCCGACACGATCTCCCGCCCCTGCTCCGGGACGCGCTGTTCAAAGAGCAGCTCGCGGCAGAGCACGCGCGGCGACTCTCCTTCTTCGGCGTAGTAATACCAGAAGTCTTCCAGCTTATCGCGCTCGCCCATGATGACATGCGTGCGCTCGCACTCACGTGCGATTGGTGCAAAGGCTGCCAGACCGGCCTCGGAGCGCGTCTCGATGAGCGTCGCGTGTCCGATCAGGGCGACGCCTTCGAGCTCGCCCGTGGCTTCGTCGCGGCAGGCGTAGAAGGTTCCGCGATTGAAGGGGCTGATGAGTCCGTTATCGCGGATCAGGCTGACCATCGCCACTGTGTGCAGCGGGCGCAGAGCCAGAAAATTCAGAACCTCGGCCTCGTGCTCATGAGTCAGCTCACGCACGGCCAGCGAGCCCTGTTCGGAGTAGGACAGCGGGGGCGTCCCATCCATGTTGTTATTCAGCGAGATGATGGATTGCACGATTATTCTCTCCGTTAGAGGTTTAAGTTAATATCGATTCGGGTTGACTCGTCGTGTTCGCGGGTGACCGAAAAGGTCAGTAACCCGTGTAGTCAGCTCCCGTATCTACCTCTAATTCCATCGAAGGCGTGGGGTCTCCATTGTTGATCGCTGAATAGGCCTGCGTGGTGAAATCACCCAGCACGACGCCGAGCGAAACCATGTCGCCGAGGACCACCCCGTCACCGAGCACGACGCCGTCGCCGAGCACCACGCCGCTGCTGAAGAGATGTGTCTGAATGGAGGCCGCACGCATCGTGCAGAAGAGCGTGCCGTCGCCGAGGACGACGCCATTGCTGGTCATCACTGTGTCGCCGAGCACGACGCCGCCGGAGAGTTTGGTCGAATCGCCCAGCACCACCCCGTCGCCGAGGACGACGCCGTCGCCGAGCACCACGCCCAGATTATATATCCGCTGATATTGGGTCATCAGATTGACGCCCGTTGCGTAATGGCTGTTCAGGATGACGCCGCGCGCCCACTGGAAGTTGACGCCGCCGATGTTCGTCTGCGTCGTGGGCATCGCGCCCGTCAGGAGCGGCGAGCCAACCGCCGTCGTCGAGGTCAGGTCTGTGCGCACCAGCTTGCCGAGCTCAACCGCGCCTCTGATGTTCAGTTCGCCAGTGCCCTGCTCCAGCATGTTGAAGCCTGCGAGCGGCTGCGACGTGTACATCATCAGCGCCTTGACCAGATTCGGCGTCAGGTTGGGGTGCGCCTGGAACATCAGCGCGGCTGCGCCGGCGACCGCAGGGGCGGCCATCGAGCTGCCGTTGAGGCTCATCATCTTGCGCGCCGGATTACCGCTGATGCCTGTATCGAGCGTGGGGTTCTGGGTCACGATCTTGTTGCCGGCGGCCTCTGCGCTGACGATCTTATTGCCGGGAGCGACGAGGTCCGGTTTGATCAGGTTATCGAATTTCCGCACGCCGTTGACGGTCTGATAGCTGCGCGTCGGGCCGCGCGAGCTGTAGGTAGCGACGCCGTCGTCGTTGCGACGCGTCGTGCCTTTGGTGTCGGCCGCGCCGACCGTGATGGCCGAGGGCTCGTTGCCGGGCGAGTGAATCTGCCCGTACAGCTTGCTGCCCGAACCGTCCTTGCCGTTGTTGCCGGCCGCCGCGACGACGACCACGCCCGCATCCACCAGCCGGCGCACGGCCAGGCAGACCGGATCGCTCTTGTAAGAGTCGATTGCCTGCATGCCGAGGCTGATGTTGACGACCCTGATGTTGTAGGTCGTGCGGTTGGTGAGCAGCCAGTCGAGCGCGCTCAGCAATTTGGAGGCGGAACCGATGCCCTGCGCATTCAGGACGCGCAGGTTGATCAGGTTCGCGGCCGGAGCGATGCCGATGTACTTGCCGTTGGAGATGCGGCCGTTACCGGCTGCGATACCGGCGACGTGCGTGCCGTGACCGTAGGGATCATCCGTCCGATTCTCGCCGGTAAAGTCCACGTTCTTGACGATGCGCGAAGCAGCGCCGGTAGCTGTTTTGAAGGCGTCGTGATTGGGGTCGATGCCGGAATCAACGATGGCGATGCCGACGCCCTGACCGTCCAGATACGAATAGCCTGCGGGCCCTTGCGTGCGCACGTCATCCGCGCCGGTCGCCTGCGCCAGGTGGCCGCCGAAGGCCTTCGTGGTCTCGTCCCCGGAAACGTAAGAGACTTCGGGAAACTGACCGAGCTGTTTGACGACGCGCGCGGGCAGCTCGACGACGAGCGAGTTCAGGTTGGGGAAACGCTGCTTGACCTGAATGCCGTTGCCTTTGAGCAGAGAGTTCAGCTCAAGGCTCACGGTGCCGTTGAACTGGAGAATGACGCGGACGCGCTCGTCCTTGCGGTGCACGTCCTGCGAGAGTTCACGCAGGTCTGTCGAAACCTTCTCCGGCGCGACATCTGAGGGATCGTCAGAGCCGCTATCGCCCATCAGAATACCTGTGCGGCCGGAGGAGGGATCCGACGGCTTCCGGGTCTTATCACCCATTAAGATGCCACCATTATTTTTT
>JAFBAJ010000670.1 GCA_019247865.1 Acidobacteriota bacterium | reverse complement strand
CGTCTCGCCCTCTTTGATGAAGTTGCGGCGGCGAAACTCTGCTGGCGTGAGTCCGACCGTGTGCGCGACTTTGTCGAGATGTCTTTCAAGCGCGAAGATGCTCTGCGGCGCGCCGAAGCCGCGAAAGGCTCCGTGCGGCGGAGCGTTGGTCGCCACCGCGCGGCTGTGTATGCGCACGTTCGGACAAAAGTAAGGCCCGGCGGCGTGGATCGTTCCGCGCGAGAGGACGACCGAAGAGAGCGTCGCGTAAGCTCCGCCGTCAACCGTAAAATCTATCTGCATCCCCAGGAGCTTGCCCTCGCGCGTGACGGCCGTGCGATGCCGCGTCAGCGACGGATGGCGCTTCGTCGTGGAGGCCATGTCTTCGGCGCGATCGTAGATGATCTTGACCGGCTTGCCGGACTTCCAGGAGAGCAGGGCCGCGTGTCCCGCGACCATCGAGGGATATTCTTCCTTGCCGCCGAAGCCGCCGCCCGTCTCGACCTGCACGACGCGGATCTTCTCTTCCGGCAGCGCGAACAGTTTCAGGAGCGCCTTGTGGACATAATACGGGCACTGCATGGAGCCCCAGACCGTGACGCCGTCCGACGGGCTCGCGATGGCGATGACGCCGTTGTTCTCAATGTAGAGCTGCTCCTGCGCGCCCGTCCGGTATTCGCCCTCGACGACGAAATCAGCGCCCGCCCAGACTTCGTCGACATTGCCCTTCTCGACGTGAAAGGATTTGAAGATGTTGTCCTCGCCCCAGACGACTTCCGTCTTATTCAGAGAGTCTTCGATGGTGTAGATGGCCGGTTGCGGCTCGACCTCTATGCGGACGCTGCGCCGCGCCTCTTCGAGCAAATATTTATCCGAATGCGCGAGCAGCAGGACCGGCTCTTCGCGGTGATTGACGTATTCGTCGGCCAGGTACGGCTGGTCGAAGAGGATCAGCGCGACGGCGTTCTCGCCCGGAATGTCTTTGGCCGTGACGATGACGAACTCGTCCCAGGGCAGAGCTTCGTTCTCAAAGCGAATCTCGCGAATGCGACCGCGCGGCGCGGGGCTGCGCACGGTCACGCCGTAGAGCATGTCCGGGAAATGCAGGTCATCTATGTAACGCGCACGGCCCGTGACCTTGTCGCGCCCCTCTTTGCGCGGCACAGGCCGCCCGACGATGTGTGCTTCTCTCATGCGCTTTTGACGTGCTCTTAACGGGAAAAAGATTGCGCGATGTGCTCGGCAATCGGATCGAAAGTCTGGCGCTCCTCTGCCGGATAGCTCAGGATAAAAGTGATGAGCGTCCGGCCCCTGTGAACGGTCTTGGCATAGAAGATGTCGTTGCCGTGACGGCCGGAGACGACGAACCAGTTCCCCTTTATCACCTTGTACGTCACCTCGCTGCCGTTCGCCGCGCCGAACATCAACTGCATCTTTTTGTATGCACTCTGCGTGCTCTCATTATCCAGATTCTGTGCCCCGAAGACGGTCATCTTTGCCCGGCCGTCATCGGAGAGGAACTTCTGCCCGTCGCCGTTGTCGGACTCGCCCTGCGGCAGGAGCAAGCCGACCGGATAAGCTATCGAATAGTCGTAGCGCGCGTTGGAGTAGGTGCGATAAGTGACTTGCAGTGCGTGAGCCGGTTCGACCGGCGTGTTTGGCGCGCAGGCGATGAGACTCAGGATAAGCGACGCAAACAGTCCGAGCATGCAGTATCCTCCGCGATGATTCTGAGAGCTTCGACGTGCAGGATACTTTACAACGCTTTTCGACAGTTAGGAAATTCCGGCGGCTCGGCGTACAGAGGTGCACAGAGGCGCAGAGCGACGCGTTGAAAGGGGGCAAATCCTTCAACGCGTCGCTCTGCGCCTCTGCGTTCTGCGACGGAGATTGCGCGTCCGCATTCAGAAAAAGAGTCTCACGCAAAGGCGCAAAGACGCAAAGGAAAACGATTAAGCTTTCTTTTGCGCCGTTGCGCCTTTGCGTGAGCTTAATCCCTCCCGACGCCGAGCGCGTCGGCGACGCGGTTGATGTAGTTGAACCACGAGGCGATGAGCGTGATTTGCAGGATGCCGCGATCATCGAAGCCGACGGCGCGGAGGCGTTCGTGGTCTTCCCGCGAGAGGCGTGTGGCATCCCGCGTCAGTTGCGCGACGTAGTCGAGCATGACTCTGTCCTGTTCGCTGATGGGCGCGCTCCGGTAATCCTCCTGCAACGCGCTGACCAGTTCATCATCGAGCGTGACGCGACGCAGAAACTCTGCGTGAGAGACGATTCAATAATGGCAGCGATTGGAGACGGAGACGACCGTCGTGATCATCTCGTGCTGTCGGCGTGTGAGCGGCAAGTCGGGCGACATCAACGCGCCGAAGGTCGCAAAGGCGTGATAGAGCGCGTCCGGTATCAGACTGTGCGAGGCGACGATGCCCGCCGTCTCGCCGTCCGGGCTCATCTGCACCGGGCTCGCATACTCGACCGGATACAGCTCGCGCTGCGCTTCGAGCGCATGTCGCAGCTTCTCGTCAGCCTCATCAAATGGAACCGTTTTAATCCACGTCATACAAGAGCCTTCCTTTTCCCGTACAGCAACTGATAGATCGGCAGGCCGAGCGCGACGACCAGCACTCCGAGCAGAGAGTTCCTGATGTTAGAGCCGAGCAGCATGATTAGCAAGACCGCGATCAACGCCAGAAAGATGAGCGGCGTGAAGGGATAGCCGAAAAGGCGATAGCCCGGCACGGCCTCCGCGCCCTTCCCTTGCTGCCTGCGGCGCAGCACGAAGACCGCCGCCACAGTGAGCGCCAGGAAGAGCACGACGACGAAGACAAAGTAGGCCACGATCTCCTTGAAGTTGCCGAGCGCGGCCAGCACGGAGGCCAGCACGGCCTGCATGGCGATGGCGCGCGCGGGCGTGCGAAAGCGCGTGTTGACCTCAGCCGCGAACGGCAGGAACACTCCATCGCGCGCCATCGCGTAATAGACGCGCGGCGCGGCCATGATGACGCCCGCCAGACTGCCGAGCACGGAGACGACGACCACCAGCGCGAAGACGCGCCCGCCCGCTCCTCCGAAGAGGATTTCACCGGCCTGCGCCGCGAAGGTCTCGCCCGAAGTCACGCGCTCGACCGGGATCAGGTACATGAAGACCGCGCTGGTCAGAATGTAGACGAGCGTCACGATGACGACTCCATAGATCATCGCGCGCGGCAGGTTGCGCGCGGGCTCTTTAACTTCGCCCGCCAGCTTGCTCAGATCCCACCAGCCGCCGAAGGAGAAGAAGGCCGCGATGAGCGCTCCCGCCAGCGCACCGACGAGCGGCTCGGAATGAGCTCGCTGTGCCGCGAACGGCACGAAGTTCGACCAGTCTCCGAGCCTCAGGCCGAAGCCCCATAACAGAATCAGGAGCAGCAGTCCGAGTTTCAACACGGTCAGCCAGCGCATCAGCCAACCGCCCGCGCGCACGCCCAAAATATTGATAGCCGCGAGCGCGAGGATGCAGGCGATGGCGACGAGCTTGAGTCCTGGCGTGGAGAGCGGCACGACAAAACCCAGATAGCTCGCCATGCCGACCGCAAGCGCCGCCGTGATGCCCGGATCCATCACCAGGAAAGACATCCAGCCATACAGGAAAGCGACGCGCTCGCCGTAAGCCTCGCGCAGGTAGACGTAGCCGCCGCCCGCTTCCGGATAGCGCGCCGCCAGCTCCGCGTAACAGAGCGCGCCGCACAAGGCCATCGCTCCCATCAGGACCCAGACCAACAGCAACCACAGCGGCGACCCGAGCGACTTCGCCATCCCCGCCGGCGTCAGAAAAATGCCGACCGCGATCACCTCGCCCACCACCAGCGCCGTCGCCGTCCACAGGCCAAGCTGTCTTTTGAGCGAACCTTGCTCCATTCAAATCGTCAGGCTTTGTTTTGGTCTTAGGTCTTGGGACTTTGGTCTTTGTGTCTTTTATTCAACTTGCCGCAGACATCAAAGACCAAAGCCCCAAGACCTAAGACCAATCTTTTAGAAGATAAATCGCGCCGCGACCTGGAAGGCGCGCGGCCCGCCGGAGCCGAAGATGCCGCCGGCGGTCGTGACGGGACGCCCGAAGCCAGACGAGCGCAGAAAGCCGGGCGAGGCCGGGTCGTTGCTGTCACGCGCGAGCACGTTCGAGAAGCCGGAATAGTTGACGTTCGAGACGCCGAGGACGTTCGTCGTGTTGAAGAGATTGAAGACCTCTATGATCGGCTCCAAACGGAAGCGGTCGTTGAATGCGAACGTCTTCGAGAGGCGCAGGTCAAACGAGCTGAAGCTGTCGTTGAAGCGCACGTCATCCGCGACCAGCGGCAGAGGCTGCCCGCCCACGCCTCCGGCCGCATTGATCGCGCGCAGGAAATCGTTGAGCTCCGCTCCGGTCTTAAAAATCCTTCCGCCCGCGTTGCGTTGAAGCTGCGGCACGCGCGTGCTCGCATCCGGCAGCAGAATGTCCATCGGCACGCCCGAGGCGAGCGTCACGATGGGCGAGAGCTGGAACTGCCAGGGCAGCTCGAAGGTGCCCGCGAAGGTGAAGCGATGGCGCTGGTCGTTCGGCGTCGGCCCGTACTCGCGTTGCAGGTCGTTCGGGTCGAGCGGGCCGCTGGAGAAAGGAATCTGGTCGTCGTTCGCGTAGTTGAAGGCTTTGGATAAAGTGTACGAAGCGCGGAACTGATAGCGATGCGAGACGCGCTTTTCCAGACTCAGCAGCATGCCGTCGTACTTGAACTTCGCGCTCGATTCGAGATTGACGACGCGGTCCGGGCCGCCCACGACCGGATTGAAGACCGTGCCCACAGTGCGCCCGATGAGAAAGTGCGTGCCGAAGTTGTGCAGGTAATCTGCCCGCGCCACGAAGTCGCGCATGAACTCCCACTGCACGCCGAAATTCATCTGCTGCACCATCGGGTTCTGCACGTCGTTGTCGATGATGTTGATGCCGGAAGCTCCTGCGCCCGGCAGGATAAAGCCGGAGAAGGGATTAAGCAGCGTCGGCGCGCCCGGCCGGAAAGTTCCGTCCGGATTGAGAAAGACGGGCACGCCCGCCGGATCGCGCAGAGCATTGCCCGCGCGCACTTCGACCGCGAGCGCGCGACCGTCCAGGCCGCGCTCCAGCGACTGTATCTCCAGCACGACGCGGTCATAATAAATCCCGTAGCCGCCATGCAGGCTGAAACGGCCGTCGCTCGTAGAGTAATTGAAGCCCACGCGCGGCCCGAAGTTGTTGAGGTCGCGCCCGCGCTGCCCGCGCAGGAAAGGCAGGATCAGCGGGTTCAGCTCATCCACGCGGCTGACGTTCTTAACGTCCGTATCCAGCTCGTACCGGAGCCCCAGATTGAGCGTGAGCCGCGGGCGCACGCGCCAGTCGTCCTGGAAGTAGAAGGCGAAGTGATTGTTGTCCGCGTCCGGGATGACGAGCGAGCGATTCGGCGTCGCGCTGCGCAAGGTCACAGCGAAGAGCAGGTCGTTGTCATTGATCACGCCGTCGCCGTTGCGGTCGAGCGAGGCGAAGTCTTCGACGAACTCTATGCGTCCCTGCCGGAAGACGCCGAGGTCAAAGTCCGCGTCCACGCGCTGCATCTCGCCGCCGAAACGGAGCGTGTGATTGCCGCGCAGCAAGGTAAAATTGTCGTTGAGCTGAAAGCGATTCTGCCGCGTTGATTGCGGCACGCGAAAAGAGGCTCCGTCCTGCACGCTCGGGAAAGTGAGCTGCGGCGCAGTCGTGATGGGCTCCGTGCGGTTGAAGAAATTGTTGAAGCTGAAACGGAACTCGTTGACCGCCGTCGAAGAGAGCGTGCGCGTCCAGTTGGATGTCACGGCCTGATAGTTATTGTGCGCGGACTGTCTCTGCGAGGCCGAACCGATCTGCCGGATGAGCGTGCTCGCCGCGACATCGTCGGCGCGCTCGATGGAATAGCGAAAGCTGAGCGAGTCGGTCGCATCCGGCGACCAATCGAGCCGCGCCGTGCCGAGCAGGTCGTTGAGAGGCGCGACGGCGAAACCGCTGAGAATCGTGCGCGTCGCCGCGTCGCGCGTGCCGACCTGCACCGCGCCGTCCTGATTGCGATATTCGAACGAGCCGAACCAGAATAACTTATCGCGCTTGACGGGGCCGCCGAGCGCGACCGAATACTGTTGACGGTCAAACGGCACATCGCCGCCCCGCGCGGGCTGCGACTGCAGCTTGTTGTCCCGCTCGAAGAACGAGGCCGAGCCGTGAAACTCGTTCGTCCCGCTCCGGGTCACGACGTTGACGACCGAAGAGGCAGAGCGCCCCAGCTCCGCCGAGAAGCGATTGGTCGCGATCTGAAACTCCTGCACAGCGTCCTGCGAGATGTTCTGCAAAGTGCCGCCCACGACATCATCGTTGTTGTCCGCGCCGTCGATCATCACATTGCTGCCGCGCCCGAGCTGACCGGCGGAAGAGATGAGCACGGTGTTCGTCTTGGTCGGGTCAAAGTTTGGCGCGGGCGAGTTGCCGGGCGCGAGCAGCGCGAGCTCCAGAAAGTTGCGACCGTTGAGCGGAAGGCTCTGAATCTCGCGCGCGTTGACGACGTTGTCCACGACCGATGAAGTCGTGTTCACGGGCGCGAGGCGGTCTGAGATCTCTATATTTACACTCGCGCCCTGCAAATCAAGCGCCAGATCGAGCTTTTCAGCTTGTCCAACCTGAAGCGAGAATGAGACACGTCGCTCCGCAAAGCCGTGCGCTATCACTTGCAGTTGATACAAGCCCGGCGGCAGATTCGTGAGCGTGTACAGACCTTCGTCATTCGTCAGAGTGCTGTGTCTGATGCCGGTCGCCGCCTGCGTCGCAGAGACCTCCGCACCCATCACGGCAGCCTTGTTCGGGTCCAGCACCTGCCCGCTCAGAGTCGCCGTCGCGGCCTGCTGCGCGGCGGCCGTCGCGAACAGGCAGAGAGAGAGCAGCGCGCACACCGCGAACGCTTTGATGAAATGCATCTTGATGACTTTCCTTTGCAGAAATTTTTAACGGTAAGGCAAGGGCTTCACTTTCGCTTTCAGCTTTCATGGATATTAACTGTTCTCTGACAGGAGAGGCAAGCTTTCAGTATTCCCGGTAATGGGTCAATTTCAAAAACAATTTCACGCAAAGGCGCAAAGACGCAAAGGAAGAGCGTCAGGCTTTCCTTTGCGTCTTTGCGCCTTTGCGTGAGATTCTTTTGTTTGAGTTTTCAAACTGACCCACTACCGTATTCCCTGCGCGCGAAGTTCGGATGTATGATGAGCCTGCTAATCGAGCAACATCAACTCAGCCATCGGAGCACATAACAGATGAGCGACCCACAAGCACGTGCTTTGAACGTCGTCTGTCTCGCCAGCTACTTCAAGGGCGGCGATTTTATGCGCGAGTGCAAGCGGCACGGCTCGCGCGTCCTGCTGGTCACAAAGGAGAAGTTCCTGCACGAGGACTGGCCGCGCGAGAGCCTCGACGACATCATCACCGTCCGCAACGACGCCGACTCAGACCTCTTCGTACACACCGTGACGCAGCTCGCGCGGCAGATCAGGATCGACCGCCTCGTCGCGCTCGAAGAGTTCGATGTCATCAACGCCGGATTGATACGCGAGCACCTGCGCCTGCCCGGCATGACCAGCGCCGAGGCGCGTATCTTCCGCGACAAGCTGGCGATGCGCGACGTGGCGCAGCGTGCCGGACTGCCCGTGCCCGACTTCACACACGTCCTCAACTACGACGGCCTGCGCGAATACATGTCGCGTGTTCCGCCGCCGTGGGTGATGAAGCCGCGCGCGGACGTCTCGGCCGTCGGCATCAAGAAGATGGAGCACGCGGAGCAGGTCTGGCGCACGATTGACGAGCTCGACCGGCGCGAAAACCTGCGCGAGCGCTCCTCCTATTACCTGCTCGAACGCTACGTCGCGGGCGATGTCTTTCACGTCGACTCTCTGGTCGAAGACGGCAAAGTTATTTTCGCGGGAGCCAACGCCTACGGCCGCCCGCCGATGGACGTGGCGCACGGGGGCGGGGTCTTTCTCTCCTACACGCTCGAACACGATGGCGAAGAGCAGGGCGCGCTGCTCGAATTGAATCAGCGCCTGGTGACGGCGCTGGGGCTCAGGCATGGCGCGGCGCACGCGGAGTTTATCAAGGGGCGCGAAGACGGCCGCTTCTACTTTTTAGAGATCGCCGCGCGCGTCGGCGGAGCCTACATCGCCGAAGCCCTGAAGGCCGCGAGCGGCATCGATATCTGGCGCGAGTGGGCGAACATCGAGCTGGCGGGCGAAGAGGGCGGCTATCAACTGCCAGAGGCGCGGCGCGAGTACGGCGGCATCGCCCTCTCGCTGGCGCGGCAGGAATACCCAGACACCTCTTCCTACATGGATGAAGAGATCGTCTATCGCGTCAAGAAGCGCCACCACGTCGGCCTCGTCGTCCGCTCCGCCGAACAGGAACGCGTCAAGGAGCTCCTGAACACCTACGCCCGCCGCTTCGCCGAAGAATTCGTCGCCGTCGCGCCGCCGCTCCAAAAGGCCGAATAAAAAGCTTACAATTCCACCAAAGAACCTTTTTGGTGGAATAGCCTGTGCCTCAAATACGTATGGAACTGTGTGCTGAATGGCGGTACAAGTCGGCTCCAGGTTTGATCAGATTGCCAGTAGCGGTCTAATACTAGTTAGGCGGACAATCTTGTAGGGTGGATTACTAAGATGAGTGATGATAATCCATATTTGGATGACACCATTATAAAGGTCTTCATGGAATTGGGTAAGGTGAAAGAAAGCCCACGCCTCCTAGTTTTGGTTGCGCATGGTTTTATTGAACTACTGGTAAACACTGTGATAGATGCGAAGTGTAAGAATTCCAAAAAGATTACATCCAATCGGCGTGATTATCCTCATTCGGCTAAACTACTAATTCTTAATGAAACGGGTGTTCTTCCAGATGATCTTTATCGTATCTTTGACTGGTTTCGGAAACTCCGAAACAGAGCTGCTCATGAGCCAATCTTTTCTGTTACCAAGAGTGATTTATCAATCTTGAAGAATAAAAAATATCATGACCCTGAAAACCTCTATGAATTCTGTACAGTCCTTATTGGAGGATTTTGGAATGAGCACCTAGATATTTTGGGGCCAGTCTTTGCACCTAGAATTATGAGTGGCGAGGGTGATAAACCGAAGAGTGGTTCTCGCAAGGAGTCTGCCTAACAACTCATTCAACCGGAGCGCGAATAGCATGGCTTTTATGCGCGAGACTTGGCTTTACCTACGGTTCGTCGTGCCCGGTTAATTCGGGCGTGGGGCGGCTGTACATTTGAATTGAGGGGGCGATGGCTGGAACGCCTGGACAAGGCATCATGC
>JAFBAJ010000655.1 GCA_019247865.1 Acidobacteriota bacterium | reverse complement strand
GCTCGACCTCGCGCCGCTCCTCCTCTGTAAAGTCGCGGAAGAGGTCTATGGCCGGCAGATAGGGTTCCATCGACGGCCAGTATACACCGCTCGTTCTGTAATCACGATTACTGACTTGCGCGCCGCAGACGCTCATAATGGCCTTGCACTTCGAGTGACGAGAGGAGATTTATTATTGATGAGCGAACATGTGATCGAGTTACAGGACAGCACTTTTGAGCAGGACGTGTTGCAGTCCGAGCAGCCCGTGCTGGTGGATTTCGGAGCCGAGTGGTGTCCGCCGTGTCGCCTTATTGAGCCGACGGTCGCGGCCCTCGCCGAGCAGTACGCCGGACAGGTGCGCGTCGGCAAGATGGACATGGACAGCAATTCCAGCGTCCCGCAACGCTACGGCATCCGCGGCATCCCGACCCTCATCCTCTTCAAAGGCGGCAAGGAAGAGGAGCGCCTCGTCGGCGCGGCCAGCAAAGAGACCATCCAGCGCCTGATCGACAAGCACGCGAGCGCCGCCGCCGCTTAAAGCCGGACAATAATTAGCCACAGAGACACGGAGACACGGAGTTTTGAAAATAAAGCTCCGTGTCTCTGTGTCTCTGTGGCTAAATTCTTAGTATGAAAATCACGGCCTTCCGGTTTACTATACCTCCCGTTCGACCAGCCAAAGCGCGCACGGGTTCCCACATGCCAACGAGAAAAGCTTATCCGTTATCTATCGTTCTGATTCTTACGTTGACGCTGCTCAACTTTGCGGGCTGCGGTCAAAAGGGAAGCTCGAAGCAGCTCACGCTCGCGGTCAACTCCGGCGTCGAGGGCGATGCTTTGAAGCAGGCCGCGCGCGATTACGAAGCGCAGACGGGCGTGCACATCAACATCGCCGAGTTTCCGTACGCCAATCTGTTTGAGAAGGAGCTGGTTGATCTGAACGCGCGGACCGGAGCATACGATCTGGTCATGCTCGACGACCCGTGGTTCCCGCGCTTCGCGACCTCGGAATTTCTCTCCGACCTCAAGCCCTTTTACGAGAAGCGCGGGCAAAGCGGCCCCGACGATGATTTCGTCGCCAACTCGCTCGCGCTCGGTCATCACCCGTACCAGACCGGCGCGCTCTACGCGCTGCCGTATGTCGGCAACTCGCAGCTCTTCTTCTATCGCAAGGACGTGTTCCAGAAACACAATCTGAAAGAGCCCGCAACATGGGACGAAGTCCTGGCGGCGGCGAAGCTCTTTAACGAGCAGGACGCGCAGAGCGCGCCGGGCGGCGGCAAGATGTACGGCTACGTCATGCGTGCGGCGCAGGGCAACGCGGCGGTGGCGGACTTTATGCCGATCTTCTGGGCGTTCGGCGCGGAGATGTTTGACCCGCAGGGAAAACCCACGGTCAACAGCGCGGAAGGCATCAACGCGCTCAGGTTCATGCTGGAGCTGGGAAAATATTCGCCGCCCGGCTACGCCAGCTTCAACGCGGACGAGGTCTCTGCGCATCTCCTGCAGGGGACGGCCGCGATGTCCATCAACTGGCCCGCGTGGATCAGCTCCTTCAGCGACCCCGCGAAATCGAAGGTCATCGGGCAGATGGGATTCACGGTCATGCCCGGCGCAAAGAATCCGGGCCGCGCGGAGATCGGCAACTGGCTCATCGCCATCCCGCGTGATGCGCGAAACGCCGACGCGGCCTTCGATTTTCTGGTCTGGGCGACGAGCCGCGAGCAGATGAAGGCTTCGGCCCTGCGCGGCAATCCGCCGACGCGCAAGTCCATCTTCAACGACCCGGAAATGGTCGCCAAGTTTCCGGCCTACCCGCAACAACTGCGCTCGCTGGAGAACTCGCGCCCGCGCCCGCGCACGCCGATGTGGAACGAGATTGAGAACGCCTTCGGCATCTTCCTCTCCAAAGCCAACAGCGGCGAGCTCTCCGCCGAAGACGCGATGAACCAGGCCAACGCCGAGATCGCGAAGATCTTAGAGCGCGGAAAATGAGATACAAAAAGGGAACGATCACCGGAACTTTATGGAAAGACCGGCTGGCGAACACGTCAGCCCTGCTGATGATTCTGCTCGCAGGGGCGCTTGGGATCAAGCTGCTCATGCTCGACCTGTTGGTGCCGTATCTCTTTGAACCCTTAACTCCGAGCGGGCCGGCCAATCAGCACACCGCTGCTTTCTTAATGCTGGGTATCTTATTTCTTCTGGCCGGTGCGCTCAGTATCATCATCGCCTGTGCCCTCGGCACGTTGATGTTGATGTTGATATTGAAGCTGTTCCTCGATAAATATGAGATGTTTAAGCTCCTGGCACATGATGATGAACATGTCCCGAGGTTTCTGATGAGATATTTCTGGAAACTCTACGTGCTGATCTACGGCGCGTGAGTCAGAGACGGCCGCTTGACTATTAATTTTTTCAGACACGAACGAGCCCTGCCGTACCTGCTGCTCGCGCCGACGGTCGCGGTGCTCCTCGCGCTCTCCATCTATCCGCTCATCTATTCGATCAGGGTCAGCTTTCAGACGGGCGCGCACGCCGGATGGTCGCCGGGTAATTTTTCAAGGCTCTTCGCGGACCGATTTTTTCTGGCCGCGCTCGGGCACACGCTGGTGTATGCGGTGTGCGCTCTGACCTTTGAGTTCCTGCTCGGACTCTCGCTCGCGCTGCTGCTGAACGAAGCCTTGCGCGGGAGAAACATTTTTCGCGCGCTGCTGCTGGCGCCGATGATGTTGCCGCCGGTCGTGGTCGGAGTCGTGTGGCGATTGATGCTTAATCCGAACTTCGGCGCGATCAACGGGACGCTCAAAGGAGCCGGGCTGGACACGACGGCGCTGACGTGGACTGCGAGCCCACGACTCGCGTTGGCGAGCGTCATCTGCGTGGACATCTGGCAGTGGACGCCGTTCATGTTCCTGGTGCTGCTCGCGGGTTTGCAGGCCATCCCGCAGGAGCCTTACGAGGCCGCGCTGATCGACGGCTCAAGCCGCTGGCAGACTTTCCGGCACATCACGCTGCCGCTTTTAAAGCCTGCCATCCTCATCGCGCTGCTGCTGCGGACGATGGACTTGCTGCGCGTCTTCGATCAGGTCTTTATCCTGACGGAGGGCGGCCCCGGCTTCGCGACCGAGACCATCAGCCTCTACATCTATCGCACGGCGTTTCGCTTCTTCGATTTCGGTTACGCGGCGGCAATGTCCTTCGTCCTCCTCGTCCTGACCAACATCATCAGCCTGCTCTACATACGCCTGCTCCAGAGACAGGAGGCGCGATGAGATTGATAAAAGCTCAGCTCTGGAAGCAGGCGTTCGTCGCGCTCGCTTGTCTGGCGGCGCTGGCTCCGGTCTACTGGCTGGTGACGATCTCGCTCAAGAGCGAGGTGGATCAGTTCGCAGTGCCGCCGCGCTGGTTCGTTTTCAAGCCGACGCTGGCGCATTACGCGGACGCGTTTCTCGCGCGCTCGTTCGGACAATATCTCATCACGAGCGCGACGGTCGCAGTCCTCTCGACCGCGTGTGCGCTGCTCTTGGGCACGCTGGCGGCGTACGCGCTCGCGCGTTTTCGTTTGCCGCGCAAGCTGGATGCGCGGCTCGCTTTGTGGATTCTCTCGACGCGTATGTTCCCGCCGATAGTGACAGCCGTGCCGCTCTTTCTGTTGATGCGCGACGTGCGGCTGCTGAACACGAAGCTCTCTTTGATTATCGTCTACACGGCCTTCAACCTGCCGTTCGTGGTGTGGATGATGCGCGGTTTTTTTCTGGAAGTGCCGCGCGAGCTGGAAGAGGCGGCGCGTGTGGACGGCGATTCGCGTCTGGGAGCGTTGCGGCGAGTGGTGCTGCCGCTGGTCGCGCCGGGACTGGCGGCGACGGCCGTCTTCTGTCTCATCATCTCGTGGAACGAGTTTCTGTTCGCGCTCGTCCTGACGCAGACGGACGCGGCGATGACGCTGCCGGTCGGCATCGCCGGGCGCGTGACGCAGTACGAGATCAAGTGGGGCGTGATGAGCGCGGCGGGCGTCGTGGCGATGCTGCCGATCCTCATCTTCGCATTAGCTGTGCAGAGATATCTGGTGAGAGGTTTATCTTTGGGAGCTGTGAAGGGGTGAAGAAGAAATCTCACGCAAAGGCGCAAAGACGCAAAGAAAAGCTTTAATGTCTTCCTTTGCGTCTTTGCGCCTTTGCGTGAGATTTCTTTTTGAAGCATGAACGTCAGATTCGACAAGGTCACAAAAAAATTCGGCTCAAGCATCGTCGTGGATGAGCTGAGCCTGGAGACCGCGGAGGGCGAGTTCGTGGTGCTGCTGGGGCCTTCGGGTTGCGGCAAGACGACGACGCTCAGGATGCTGGCGGGGCTGGAGGAGGCGTCGGGCGGCGACATCTACATCGGCTCGGAGCGTGTCAACTCGCTTCCGGCGCAGCGGCGTGATGTGGCGATGGTCTTTCAATCCTACGCGCTCTACCCGCACATGACCGTCGCAGAGAACATCGCGTACCCTTTGCGCGTGCGCAGGATGCAGCGCAGCGAGATCGCGCGGCGGGTCGAGAACGTCGCACGCATGCTGGAGATCGGCGGGCTCCTGACGCGCAGGCCGCGTGATCTGTCCGGCGGAGAGCGGCAGCGCGTCGCGCTCGCACGCGCCATCGTGCGCGAGCCGCGCGTCTATCTGATGGATGAGCCGCTCTCGAATCTGGACGCGCGTTTGCGCGTGCAGATGCGCGGCGAGCTCAAGCGTTTGCAACACGAGCTGGGGACGACGACCGTCTACGTGACGCACGATCAGGCCGAAGCGATGACGCTCGCGCATCGCGTCGCGGTCATGCGCGCCGGACGCTTGCAGCAATTCGCAACGCCCCTCGACATCTACCAACGCCCGGCCAACCGCTTCGTCGCGGAGTTCGTCGGCAGCCCCGGCATGAATTTCATCGAAGGCCGTCTGGACGAATCAGGCAGAGCCTTCGTCAGCGAAGACTTCACGCACACGCTCTCTCCCGCTCAGCTCGAAAGACTCAACGGGCACACACAGCTCACGCTCGGCATTCGCCCGGAGCACGTTCGCTTGACGGAAG
>JAFBAJ010000537.1 GCA_019247865.1 Acidobacteriota bacterium | reverse complement strand
CCTTCCACTCGCCGCTGCGTATGCGCTCGGCGAACGCAGCCATGCGGTCGAGCACTGCATGCACCTGCGGCACGACGTTCACGCCGTCCACCAGAATCTCCGCGCCGCGCGGCGAGCGCAGAGCGACGTGCAGCGCCGGACGATTCTCCGTGACGTTGATCCGCTCGCCGCGAAACATCGCGTCGATCCGCTCGCGCAGACCGCACTCCTCTGCCAGACGCAGGAGCAGCTCCATCGTCTCCAACGTCACGCGATGCTTCGAGTAATCGAAATAGAGCCCGGCCGCCTCAACCGTAAAACGCCCGGCGCGTTCCGCGTCATCCGCGAAGAGCCGGCGCAGGTGCACGTCCCGCATCTTTTCGAAATGAGACTCCAGAGCCTTCCATGACGGAAGCTGCGTCAAACTTTTCGCGTCAGACATCAATTCACCTCTCCGAAATTTACCCGAGAAGCTGTCTGAAAAAGCCGCTGGACGAGGTTCCGTCAGGAGCTTGATGTTTATAGTTGATCCGGCTTCTCCCTGATAAGCTCCTTGAGGAGCGACAGTTGTAGCTCCTCAAGGAGCTACAACCTCGGTAGTGATCTGTGGCTATAAACATGACGCCGCTCTGCGGCTTTCAAACAGCTTCTGAGATTTCAAATTTCAAATCCTTATTTGCGGCGCGCGGCCAAAGGGAAACTCGGCTCGATGTCCACCGGCACGTCCTTCAGGCGATCCAATGCCGCCTGCATCTGCGGGCGGATGACGCCGTATTTGTCGAGCATCGCTTTGGCTTTATCGTAAGAGCCTTCGGCCTGCACCGTCAGAATGTCGTGCGTCAGCTTGCGCACGGCCTCCTTGATTCTGGCGGGCACGATGCTGAAGAGCCCTGTCCGCTCGTCATACCTGATCGCGCCTTCGTCCGTCAGATAGTTGAACTGGAGGGCGACGCCTTTGCCGTGCGCCTCCGTCACGCCGAAGCGCACGGAGCGAAAGGCGCTGGCGAGGAAGGTCGCGTACAGGCTGCGCTCCATGCTGCGCTCGACGACGCCCTTGTCGATCAGGTATTGCAGAGCCCAGAGCCCTGTGATGTCCGCTTTGGCCTCTTCGAGCGGCGAGTAGGTCTCCTGCAACTGCTTGCGCACGGCCACGTCCTGCCCGTTCACTTTGATGTTGTGCGGCCCCAGGCCGTGCATCAGTTCGTGCGCGAGCGTGTGCGTGAAGAAGGCTTCGAACGAGACATCGCGCTGGTCTGCCGCATCGAGCACGACGCGCGAGATGGGAATCAGCGTCTTATTGAACTTGGCCTGCTGCACGTTCCGCAGCATGACGCGCTTGGAGCCCTTCTCGTCGATCACGCGCTCGTCGTTCGGCAGGTTGAAGGCGGCCGTCTGCACGCCGTTGTTGCCCTCGCCGGACGAGTAGACGACGTTGACGACGCGAATCGGCGAGGCTGCGCCGAGCTTGGGATTGCGATAGCGCGCCTCGATCGGCAGATTGTCCTCCAGCTCCTGCAAGTAGTTGCTGAAGCGCGCGAGCTTCTCTGTCTCTTTATCATCGCGCAGGGTCACGTAAGCCTCGAACGCGGCCTTATAGCCGAAGAGCCCGTCGGAATAGGTCTCGTACGGCCCGATGGTCACGTCAATCGGCGAATCAAGGTCCATCCATGCGACATCGCTCTGGTAATAATCGTTCGAGCGGAAAGCGTCCGCGCGCTTGTTTAGAAAATCTTTGAGCGTCGCATTCGTCGTCAGCGACGCAGCCTCGCGCAGGAGCCGCGCCGAAGGCTCCAGAAAATCCTTATACTCTTCGCTGTACGGCACTGCCTGGAGCTTTCCCTCGGCGCTCCTGTGAATCGTGTAGAAGAAGCCAGTCGCCTTCTGCCGCTCCTCTTCGCTGAGCGTCGCGGCCCACGCGTTGAACTCCTCCTTCGTCATGTCGTCCGGATAATAGGCTGCCTGCGGCGGCTTCGCTTCCGGCACGCCTTCGATGAAGGCCACGTTGTCATCGAGCTGCGACCAGGGGCCGTCGTTGATCAGAAAGTAATGGAGCCGCGCACGACCGAGCGCCGACCGGTCTGCTTCGAGCTTGTCGAGCAACGCGACGTTCCCGCGCCACACCTGTCGCAGGTAGAGCGGATCCATCAGGCGCGCGGCTTCGATGATCTTTGCCAGCGCCTGCCGGTCGCGCGGCGCGAGACGCGTCTCGTCGGCCGTGATGACCGTCGGCGCGAATCGCC
This sequence comes from Acidobacteriota bacterium, assembly GCA_019247865.1. Classification (GTDB taxonomy): domain Bacteria; phylum Acidobacteriota; class Blastocatellia; order Pyrinomonadales; family Pyrinomonadaceae; genus JACMLC01. The sequence continues at coordinate 699 of JAFBAJ010000537.1, read as the reverse complement.
GCGTCCTGGCTTCGATCAGCTCGACCGCCACGGGCTGCCTCTTCTGCCCGAACGCAAGCAACGGCAGCAGCAGGCTCAGGCTCAACGTCAGGGCGCATACTTTCAGAGCGTATCTCATCGGCAGGATTCCTCTCAGAAGTAAATTTGTCAGATGACATTAATCAAGTGCGGCCGACACTTCAAGTCCTGCCGGTGCTTCCAATGCCGCCCGCGCCGCGCTCGGTCGCGCTGAGGTCTTCGCTCCAGACGGGCTCAGGCGTGGCGATGGCCTCGATCAGGAGCTGCGCCATCCGCATGCCCGAAGTGATCTCCAGCGCCTCGTCGCCGTGATTAACGAGCGCGCACAGCAGCTCGCCCCTGTAATCGCTGTCGATTACTCCGGCCAGCACATCCAGCCCGTGCTCGACCGCGAGGCCCGAGCGCGGCGCGACGCGCCCGTAAAAACCATGTGGGATCGCGACCGACAGCCCCGTCCGCACGACCGCGCGCCCGTGCGCAGGAATCAGGACGCGCTCCAAAGCATACAGATCGAGCCCCGCCGCGTGGCGACTGCCGCGTGTCGGCAAACGCGCGGACGGATGCAGCTTCATGAATTCAAGACGATCAAACATCCCTTCTCCGATTCCGCTTCTGTTATTAGTCGAGCATGCTGGCTTAATTCGGCTGCCAGCATATAATGGCGCGTGAGCTTCTCTCAAG
>JAFBAJ010000520.1 GCA_019247865.1 Acidobacteriota bacterium | reverse complement strand
TGCTGCGCCTGACGCGCCACGGAGCTTTGCTCTCGAATGAAGTTTTTTCCGTCTTTGTTTAGAAAGAGAATTCATGATCGATCTGCGCAGCGATACTGTGACGAAGCCTACGCCCGCGATGCGGCGTGCGATGGCCGAGGCTGAGGTCGGCGATGACGTGTACGGCGAAGACCCGACCGTTAATCGCTTGCAGGAACGCGCGGCGGAGTTGTTCGAGAAGGAGGCCGCGCTCTTCGTCCCGACCGGCTCGATGGGCAATCAGATCGCCGTCAAGCTGCACACGCGTCCCGGTACGGAAGTCATCATCGAAGAGCGCGGCCACATCTACAACTTCGAGATGGCAGCGATGTCCGCCGTCTCCGGCACTGTGGCGCGCTCGGTCAGGAGCGCGGACGGGAGCGGCATCCTAACGTGGGAAGAGATCGAGGGCGCGCTGCACGCCGGCGGCCCGTATTACGTCGCGCCGACAGGCCTCATCGCGCTTGAAAATTCGCACAACCTGGCGGGCGGGAGCCTGCTCTCACGCGAGCGCACGGAGGAGCTTTGCGAGCGCGCACATGCTCTCAAACTGCCCGTGCATCTGGACGGCGCGCGTATCTTCAATGCCGCGACGGCGCTCAAAGAATCGGTCGCAGACCTCGCGCGCCCGGCCGATTCGGTGATGTTCTGTTTCTCGAAAGGGCTCGGCGCTCCGGTCGGCTCGATGCTGCTCGGAGAGCGCGCTTTTATCGAAGAGGCGCGCGCGTGGCGCAAGCTTCTGGGCGGAGGGATGAGACAGGTGGGCGTGCTCGCCGCCGCCGCGCTTGTCGCGCTCGAAGAGACTCCGCCGCGCCTCTTTGAAGATCACGCGAACGCGCGCCGCCTCGCGGAAGGGCTGGCCGAATTGCCGGGCCTCAGCATTGATCCGGCAAAAGTGGCGACGAACATCGTGCTCTTCGATGTCACCGGGACGGAGCTGACGGCGAACGAGATCTGCGCGCGCCTGCAGGAGCGCGGCGTGCTCGCCTCCGGCTTCGGCTCCTCCATACGCATGGTCACGCACTACGATGTCTCGCGCGAAGAGATCGAAACAACGCTTCAGGAATTAAATTCTATTTTAGGGAAGTCAGAGGCCAGGAGTCAGCAGTCAGAATGAAAGGCTGAAACCGTTTTTCTTCTGGCTCCTGACTTCCGGCTTCTGACTACTGACAAAATGATTATTGCTGTTGACGGCCCGTCGGGCGCTGGCAAATCGACTCTGGGGCGCATGCTCGCGCGCGAGCTGGGGCTGCTCTATCTGGACACGGGCGCGATGTATCGTGCGGCGGCGCTCGCAGTCATGCGTTCGGGCGTGAGCACGCGTGACAGCGCGGCCGTCGCTGAGGTCGTGAACAAAGCGCGGCTCAATCTGGAAGGCGACCCGGACTCTTTGCGCGTGACGCTTGACGGCGAAGATGTCTCCGAAGAGATTCGGAGCGAAGAGGTGAGCCATAACGCTTCCGTCATCTCGACCATCTCGGAGGTTAGGCGCTCGCTCGTCGCCTGTCAGCGCCAACTGGCGGAGCGCGGTCGCGGCGCTGTGCTCGACGGGCGCGACATCGGGACGGTCGTCTTTCCCAACGCCGACATCAAATTCTTTCTCACGGCGCAGCCGGAAGCGCGCGCCAATCGGCGTTACGAAGAGGATCGGCTGCGCGAACGCGACGCCAGCTTTGAAGACACGCTGGCCGACATCAACCAGCGCGACCGGCGCGACTCGACCCGCGCCGACTCGCCCCTCGCCATCGCCGAAGACGCCATCGTCATCGACTCGACAGAGCTTTCGATTGACGAAGTCTTCCAGAGAATGGTGCAGGAGATTAAAGAGAGAGCTTAGTTCTTTGTGCTTAGTTCTTTGTTCTTTGCACGCGACTCGATCTTGAACGATGAAGCTCAAGCTTGAGCAGACATCAAAGAACAAAGCACAAAGAACTAAGCCCAAAGACCATTTTTAATTTATGTTCACCGGAATCATCGAAGAGCTGGGACGCGTTGAGACGATTGAGCAGCGCGGCGAGGGCGTGCGGATTCGCATCGCGGCGCGTGTGGTGACCGCGGGCACAGCGGAGGGCGACTCCATCGCCGTCAACGGCGTCTGCCTGACTGCGCTCGAAGTGCGCGAGAACTCTTTCTCCGCCGACGGCTCGCGCGAGACCCTGCAACGCTCGACGCTCGGCAGCCTGCGCGCAGGCTCCGTCGTCAATCTCGAACGAGCCGTCACGCCGCAGACGCGGCTCGGCGGCCACATCGTGCAGGGACACGTGGACGCGCGCGGCCATTTCCTGAGCGCGACCGAGCACGGCGGCTCTTGGACTGTACGCATCGCTTATCCGCCTGAGATGGCGCGCTATCTGGTCTTCAAAGGCTCGGTCGCGGTCGAAGGCATCTCGCTCACCATCGCCGCCCTCGCCGAAGAGTATTTCGAGATCGCCATCATCCCCAAGACCTGGGCCATGACCAACCTCTCGCACCTGCACGCGGGCGACGCGGTGAATCTCGAAGCAGACATCATCGCCAAGTACGTCGAGCGCATCCTGACCGTCGCGCCGCAGGCGAGAGAAGCGCAGGCTTCCTCGCTGACTTTGGAGAAGCTGGAAGAGCTGGGATTCAAATGAGACTCAAGCAGGCCGAGAGTGCTGCTGACATTGATGGTGCGCGCGAGCTTTTTAAAGAGTATGCGGCGTGGCTCGATGTGGACTTGTACTTTCAGGGATTTGAGGAGGAGCTGCGGGAGCTGCCTGGGAAGTACGTGCCGCCGGATGGGCGCTTGCTGCTGGCGTCTGATGAGGAAGGTCGGCTGTTGGGCTGCGTTGCGATGCGCCGGATCGAGGGGAAGACGTGCGAGATGAAGCGGCTCTACGTGCGTCCCGCGGCGCGCGGGCTGGGGCTCGGGAAGGAGCTTGGCGCAGCCATCATCGCGGAGGCGCGTGCGGCCGGGTACAGTCGGATGCTGCTCGACACGCTGCCGCGCCGCATGCCGCCCGCCATCGCGCTCTATCGCTCGCTCGGCTTTCAGGAGATCGAAGCCTATTACGACAACCCGATCCCCGGCGTGCTCTATCTGGAGTTGATGCTTTAGATTTTAAGCCACAGAGGTCACAGAGAGCACAGAGCATAAAACAATTATATTCTCTGCGTTCTCTGTGACCTCTGTGGCTGATTTTGTGTTAAAGTCTTGCTGCTATCAAACCAACAATTCAGGGAGACGGAACTGATGCCGAGGATCGAAGCTGAAACCGCGGGCGGAGTTGTGGCCTTTGAGGGCAAGCCGGAGAGGAAGCTGGTCTTGGAACTGGAGGATGCGGGGATAGATATTCTGCATCGCTGCGGCGGCAACGCCAAGTGCACGACCTGCCGCGTCGAAATTCTCGCGGGCGACCCGGGAGAGATCGGCGAGGCCGAGCGCAATCGCTTAGCCGTCGAACAGGATTTGGCCGAGAACGTGCGCCTCTCCTGCCAGGTCCGCGTGATCGACGACCTCAAGGTCAAGGTCATCAATCAGGCGAGCGTGCGCGGGATGGACGCAGGGCCGCGCCCGGTCGATAACTGAGTCGTGTGCGCGGGCCGTTGAGAAGAGTGAGAAGTTATTGCTTCTCTCGACTCTCTGGTGTAATCTCGCGCGCGTAATACTGACAAGAGCATACTTTGACCGGAGGCGGCTGCGCCCGCGCGTCGCGTGCGCGCGTGTGCGCAAAAAGTCTCCCGGAGACATTCAGTCACACCACACACAACAGTTTCGGAGGACGTATGTTTATCGAGTCAATCGCTCATCTCCCCGTCAGTCCGGCGATGTTCCAAAGATTTCTGACGATGCCGGACGCCGACTCGCTCATGCATTTACTGGTGCGTTGGGTTCACTTCGTGGCGGGCATCACGTGGATCGGAATTCTCTATTTCTTCAACCTCGTCAACGTGAATTTCATGAAGACGCTCGACGCCCCGACGAAGGGCAAGGTGGTGCCGAACCTGATGCCGAAAGCGTTGTGGTTCTTTCGCTGGGGCGCGGCGCTGACCGTGCTCGCGGGCATCATGTACTATGCCATGTACATCGTTCCGGTCGAGGCCAAGCCGGCTAATCTGGACAGCTCTGCGCGGTTGGGGCTGCTCGGCCTGTGGCTGCTCATCGTGCTGGTCACCTACGCCATCCTCTTCTTCCTGTACCGCGTGCCTGCGCTGACGAAGGACGGGCGTGTGCTGGCGGTGGTCATCGCAATTCTGGTCATCGCGATGTCTGCGGCGATCCTGTACGCGCTGGGAACCAAGAGCAACAGTTGCGACAGCCTGGGGAACTGTACTTACCTGGGCAACAAGACGCTCTCAATCGGAGTCGGCGGCGGCATCGG
>JAFBAJ010000376.1 GCA_019247865.1 Acidobacteriota bacterium | reverse complement strand
CCCGCTCCAAAGTCCTGCCCGCCGGACAGGATCGTTTGCCCGTTCGGATGCAGCGCGACCGAATGCACAAACCCGGACGGGCCTGTGAGCGTTCTCATTAACTGTCCGCTCGTGGGCTGCCAGAGCTTGATGCTCGCGTCCGTATCGCTGCCGGAGACGAGCAGTTGGCTGTCCGCTGAAAACGCCACCGAGCTGACGCTGTAACTATCTGTATAGAGAGTTCTGTTCAGTTGATAGTTGAGCAGGTTCTCCAGACGAATCGTCCCGTTGGCACGGCCTGCGGCGAGCATCTGTCCGTTCGGAGCGTAAGCCACGGCATTGAACTGTCCCGCGCTGTCCTGATAAATGCTGGTGTTCACACCGTCCGAGAGCCGCCAGTATTTGAGCGCGTTGCTGGAATAGCCGCCTCCTGTGACTATCCATTGCCCATCGGGCGAGAAAGCCAGCGACAGAATAAATTCCGTGCTGCCCATCGTCCGCACCAGAGAGCCGGACGGCACGCTCCAGAGCTTGATCGAGCGATCATGGCTGGCAGAGGCCAGCGTCTGACCGTCCGGCGAGAAGGCGACAGCATTCACCTTATCGAAATGGCCGGACATCGTCGCGACCAGCGAACCGTCCGACACACGCCACAGCTTCACCAGATGATCCATGCCTCCCGAAGCCACGTATTGACCGTCGGGCGAAACCGCCACCGACAAAACCGCTCCGTCGTGCCCGTCCTTCATCCACACGATGTCGGGCGACCCCTGCGTGGCTTCCGCTCCCTCCAGCACTGTGAAGGTCTGATCGTTGACGCTGATCGTGCCTGTGCGCGGCGTGCCGGTGGTGTTGGCGGCCACGCTGTAATAGACAGTGCTGAGGCCGTTGCCGCCGGCGGTTCCGATGGGAGCGCCGCCGGAGTCCGTGATAGTAATCCAGGCAGCGTTGCTGTGAGCAGACCACGTGCAGAGGTCATTGAGGTCTACATTAATGAACGCGCTCCCGCCGCTCGCAGTAAAGCTGCGGTTGAGTGGCTCGATGGTCAGCGTGCAGGTGACTCCTGCCTGATTGACCGTCAGCGTCTGCCCGGCAATCGTCAGCGTGCCCGTGCGCGGCGTGAGACTGTTGTTGAAATCCACATAGTAAGAGACAGTATCGCTGCCCGTGCCGCTGCTGCCATAAGTCACATGCAGCCAATCGGCATTGCTCACGGCAGTCCAGGCGCAGCCGCCCAGCGCCGTCACGAGCACGCTCTGCTGACCGCCGACTGCCGGCACGGCCTGCGTCGTGTTTGACAAAGTGTAGGCGCAGGAGTCCGAGAGTTGATTGACGGTGAAAGTCCCGTCGCCGACGCTGATCGTGCCGGTGCGCTGCGCGCCGCTCGTGTTGGGCGCGACGACAAAGCCGACGCCTCCGTTTCCGACTCGCACGTCGGGCGTAGCTGTGATCCAACTGACGTTGCTGGTCGCCGCCCACGCGCAGCCGCTCGGTGAATAGATGTAGAAGCTGCCGTTGCCCCCGCTCGCGGAGAATGATTGGTTAGAGGGCTGCGGAGTTTGATAACAACCGTCCCCGTCTCCGCCCCAGTTCACGATGAAACTCTGATTGGCGATGATGATCTGCCCGGCCAGACTGTTATATGCTCCTTCCGGCGAAGCCAAAGACGGAGGCGTGACCGTGTAGGTCACAGTCCCGTTGCCAGTGCCGCTCGCGCCGCCGGTGATCGTGATCCAACTGACGCGGCTCACGGCCGTCCACTGGCAATCGCTCGCCGCGGAGACGCTCACGCTCCCGCTCCCGCCGTTGACAGGGATGATCGCGCTCGTCGGAGAGGTCGTCATCGGACACGAGAGAGACGGAAAGCTTGCGACGACGACCTGCGCGTCATGCGTGTAAGCGAACCTCTGAGCGTTGGCCGAGACGGTGACCGAATTGGCGGACGTGCCGGTCTGCACGTCGTAGGTTTGCAGCACCGCTCCGTCCGACACATTCCAGAAGCGAATGCTGCCTCTCGAATCCTGAAAGCCGTAGACCGGGTCTTCGTTCGGATCGGATGAACCGGAGACGAGCGTCTGTCCGCCTTCTGTAAAGAAGAGCGAAGAGACAGCGCCCGTGCGCGTCATGGTTCGCGTCTTCACGCCGTCCGAGACGCGATAGAAATTGATCGTGTCATCATAACGATAATCGCCGAGCCCGCTCCCGGCCGCCGCGATGAACTGTCCGTCGGGCGAGAAGGCGAGCGCCGAGCGCGCGCCGTTCAGGTGTCGAATCAACGCGCCGTCCGCCACGTTCCACAGATCGAGGCCGCGCCCTCCGGCTGCGATGAGCTGGCCGTTCGGCGAAAAAGCGACCTCGCTTCCGCCCCCGCCGACGAGCGTGCGAATCTCCGTCCCGTCGGAGACGCGCAGCAGGATCAGCAGCGGGTTGTTATAACCCGGCCCGGCCGTCGAGATGGCGAGGGTTTGCCCGTCCGGAGAAAAAGCCAGGTTCGCGCCGCCCGGGCCGATGGTGCGCAGCAGCGTCCCGTCCGCCACGTTCCACAGCTTGGTGCCGGTTCCCGTCGTCGCCAGTATCTGCCCGTCCGGCGAAAAGGCGACCGCGCTCGCTCCCCTGCATCCAATGCCGGAACACTGGGTCAAAGTACGCACCAGCATCCCGTCCGAGGCGCGCCAGATTTTGATCGTGTGGTCTGAGCTACCGGAAGCGACGAGCCCTCCGTCCGGCGAGAAGGCCACGGCATTGGCGTAACTCGTATGAGCCCCCTGCCAGGTGATGTTCGGCGCTCCCTGCGCGAAAACCGTGCCGGCGAGAATGATTGTCAGGAGAGACGAGACGAGAATCTGCTTCCATGCGTTGAGCAATGGCTGGGCGTACAACATGGCGGTCAACATCCTTTCGAGGCAGGGAATTGATGACGTTGCGGGGATAAAGCTCGACGGCCGATGCGTCAAGTCTCGTTTAGCTTAGAAAGTTGATCCGGGAAGGTCGCGATGGTCCGGCTAGCTTGAACGCACAAAGCAAGAGGAGTCGCTTGTGATTAGGGCTAGTCTCACAGCTACTTCCATACACACGGGACGAATTGCGGGAAGGCTCAACGCAATACTTATTCCGACCTCCCTTAACCAGTCTAAAAGTCTCCGGGGCAACAGCTTGCTCTGCAACGGGACCAGCCCGCGCCTGCGTCTCCTGTATGAGAGTGAAACGTAATCGCAATGTTTTTGCATGAAAACAAAACGAGTTCACCGAACTCATCATCATCAAAAACACACGATTCAGCGATTAGGCTAGAAAAAATGGTTGGTAGAAGATTGAACTCTAAAGACATTTGCCGTACAACTGCTGCTCAGTTATACGGCAAACAAAATTTGGAGCCACCTGTCAGAGTCGAACTGACGACCTTTCGATTACGAATCGAATGCTCTACCAACTGAGCTAAGGTGGCTTGCTCTTGATGGAGTTCAAAATATACGGATGCGTTGCTCCGGCTGTCAAGCGGGCGCGCGAGGTGCGAGGAGGAACAAGCGAGATGCCTAAGGACAAGACCGAAAATATTGACCGCTACAAGATTCGCGGCGGGCAGATCAACGAGTTCGAGTTTCACCGCCACCAGGCTGAGATGGCGCAG
>JAFBAJ010000353.1 GCA_019247865.1 Acidobacteriota bacterium | reverse complement strand
CTGCTTCGGTTGCGGCCCGGCGAATGAGCAGGGCTTGCGCATACGCAGCTTCGCACACGGCGACGAAGTCGTGGCCGAGTGGATGCCCGAAAAACATCACGAAGCTTTTCCGGGCATGCTCAACGGCGGCATCATCGGCGCGCTCCTCGACTGTCATTGTAACTGGACTGCGGCGTGGCATCTGATGGAGCGCACGGGCGCGCAGTCTCCGCCCTGCACCGTGACGGCAGATTACGCCATCAAGCTCCTGCGGCCGACGCCGACCGACGCGCCCGTGCGGCTCGTCGCCAGGGTCGTCGAGTCAAAGGACGACCGCGCCGTCGTCGAGGCGGAGCTGATCGCGCACGACAAAGTCTGCGCGACCTGTCGCGGCACTTTCGTCGCAGTCAAGCCCGGCCACCCGGCCTATCATCGCTGGTGAGCTGTGAATCGTTCGAGGTAAGAAATATCCAGCGTCCATTCGTGCCGGCTGCGGCGCGACCACTGCTCGAAACAGACTTCGAGATAGAGGCGCGCGTCCTCCTCTGACCAGCCGTTGACGCGAGCCAGATGTTTGAGCGCTTCGCTTTGCCGCCCGCGCACTCCGGCGAGGCCGATGTGCTTGACCTCGTGACACTGCGGGCAGAGCGCGATCAGGCGTTCCAGCTTCTGCACGTATCGCTCGTCGTCGTAACGCCACACCTCGTGACATTCGAGCGGCCAACGCTTTCCCCTGCCGCCGCAGATCTCGCAAACATTCCCCGCCGCCCGATAAACAATACGCCGCAGCCGGTCCCACTCCTCCTTTGAAACATGCGAGCGGACGTTCGTGTACCAGCAGGTCTTAGGCACCAGCTCGATGGTCAAAAGCTCAGCCATGTTCCTCGCTCTCATCGCCGCCGGTTAGCTTCTCCATCATCAACTCAACGATCGCCGGGTCGAGCGTGCGTTTGAACTCGATGACATTCGGCGGCAGACGCGTGGGCGGCTCGCGTGTGCCGCGCAGCTCGTCCCAGACGGCGATGATGAAATTGCGCATGCCGCTCGACGCAAACTCCGCGACGTGCGCCTTCAGCGAGTCGGGCGTCCAGAAGCCAAGCATCTCCAGATAGACGAGCCTGCCGTCCGTGTGTCGCAGCACGCAATCAGGAATGAACGCGCTCTCGCCGAGATCAATAATCTCTTTGCTCGCTTCAAGCGTCCACACGCTCTCATACTTCGCCCACTTCGTCTTAAAAGTTTCCAGCGCGGAAGCTTCATACGGCGCGTCGCTCAAATAGTGCGAGCGCAGTTGCGTCTGTTTGCTGTTCAGCTCAAAGCGTGCGCCGCCGCCCGGCTGCGAGTTGATGAGCGCGCTCATGCGCCAGTTGCTGCATTGCAGGAGCGCGGGCAGAAAGACTGCCATCTGGACGCCGTACTTCTGCGAGCGGTGGAACATCGAGACCGGCCCGTCGAGCCGTATCACATAACCGTCGCGCGCATTGCCCCTGATCGAATGAATCAAACGGTAGGCTTTGATCGCCGCGAACAGCTCGCGATAGCTCGCGGCCTCCTGCGCCTCCACGTGGAGGCTCATCTCGACGCAGCGATACAGCAGGGCCTGCGCCTGCGCCAGGTTGTAACGGTCGAGGAGTTCCGCCGCGCTTAAAGTTTCAAACTGCGTCAGGATTTGATTCTCAGGCAGGTCTGCGTAGATGTTTTCGAGCACAGACGCGGCGGCGCAGCCGACTTCGCGCGCGACCTCCTGCGCCAGAGCGCGCCGCACCTCTTCGTTCTCGACGACGGGATGAAATTTTCTGGCCGCGCGAAAGAGAGCGCGACGTATCTCGACCGGGTCGGTCGCAATCGCGGTCGCAAAGACGCATCTGTCCGTCAACAGTTTGATCAGGCCGCGCAGCACTTTGTAGCCCGTGCCCGTCCCGACGTAATCACGCAGCGCCTCTTCGAGCAGCGCGCGCGTCCGCCCCTCGTGTTCCTCGAAGACCGCGATCAGGTCGCCCGCCTCGCCGAGCTGCGCCGCGTCCTCCGTCTTCACATAACGCGGATGAACGAATCCCCCGCGCCGCCAACTCAATGCCAGATCAGCCGTTAACATAAAAAAGATGGTCTTAGGGCTTTGGTCTTAGGTCTTTG
>JAFBAJ010000331.1 GCA_019247865.1 Acidobacteriota bacterium | reverse complement strand
GAGAACCAGAAGCGCGGCCCGCCGCCGCCGACGAAAGTGGTCAGCGATTGCAGCACCTCTCGCGGTTGACCTTCCTCGGATTCGTGCTTGCTGTATTCAGCCGTCACTTCGCGGATGACCTCTTCGGCCTTCGCCGCCGCCTCGTTCGTCACCGCGAGCGGCGCGTCCTCCGGCAGCCACACGTCAACATAAGACAGGTACGACAGGTCTTTCGGGAAGAACTGCGTCTTGAGCCGCAGCATGAAGAAGCCGCCGAGCGCGAGAAAGAGGAGCGAGCCCGCCATCACCTTCCAGCGATGATTGATCGCCCACATGCCGAGCTTGTAGTACTGCGCCGCGAAACCCGTCCGGCGACGCTCCTCGATCGGCTTCTCCGGCTTCGGCTTGAGCAGATAGTAGCTCAGGAGCGGAATAAAGGTCATCGAAACCAGCCGCGACGCGATGAGCGAACAGGCCAGCACAATCGGCAGGCTGTAGATAAACTCTCCGGTCGTGCCCTTGATTAAGAGGAACGGGAGATAGGCCACGATGTTCGTGATGGTCGCGTACAGGATGGCCGTCGCGAGCTTGGTCGGCCCCAGCCACGCCGCGATGACGGACGGATGGCCTTGAGCCAGATCGCGTTTGATGGCATCGCCCGCGACGACCGGGTCGTCCACCAGCAGACCGAGCGCGATAATCAGCGTCGCAATGGAGACCTGCTGCAAGTCTATGCCGAGGATGTGCATCATGCCGAAGGTCATGGCGAGCGTGAGCGGAATCGAGAGCGCCATCAGCAAAGCCGAACGCCACTCCCAGAAGCCGATCAGGGCGACGATGACGACCAGAATGATCGCTTCATAGAGGCTCTTCATGAAGAGGTCTATGTTCTCCTCAACCTGCAACGGCTGGTCGGAGGTGCGTGCGTAGATCAGATCGTTGGGCAGTTGCTGCCTGAGACCTTCGAGCGCCGCATCCACGCTCTTGCCGAACTCGCCGATCTGCTCGCCCGAACGCATCTGGACGGAGAGCGTCACGGCGCGGCTGCGGTTCCAGCCGCCCTGCCCGTCGCGCCAGTTGAAGTAGTTGAGATACCGTGCGGGGCTCTCGTAGCCGCGCACCACGTCCACCAGATCGCGCAGGTAGACCGGCGAAGAGCTTGATGAAGGAACCAGGACATCGCCGATCTCAGCTTCATTCCTGAACTCGCCGGACGGATCGAGCGTCACGTTCTTGCCTTCGACATTGACCTGCCCGCCGGACGTAGAGATGTTGCGCGCTCCGAGCACGTCGTCCAGGTTCGCGGGCTGGATGCCGTACGCGGCGAGGCGCTCCTGCGAGTAGAGCAGATACACTGCCTCATTGAGAAGGCCGGAGCGGCTGACCTTCGAGACCTGCGGGACGCTCTTGAGCGTGCGTTCGATGAGGTCTGTGTAATCATCCATCTCGCGGTGGCTGTACTTATCGCCCGCCACTGACATGAGCTTCGCCTGCGTCTCGCGCGGATCGCGGATGAGGGCCGGAGGCCACGCGTCCGGATGAAACTCCGAAGCCTGTAAGCGCTCGCCCACGAACTGCTGCACGGAGGCGAGCAGCTCGGCATCGCTTTTATCTGAGCTGCCGTCAAAGCCGATGAAGCCTTCGCCCTGAATCACGCGCACGTCGCTCGCGATCTTTTTCTCTTTAAGAAAAGCCTGGAACATCTCGACGGGAGCGCGCAGGACGCGCGCAGGCATGGCGCGCGGCACGTTGAAGACCAGCGCGAACCTTGAGGCCGCGTCGCCGGACGAAGCGTGCAGGCGTTCCTCCGTGATGGCCTGCTCGATGGCTTTCGCACGCAAGGCGACCTCTGTCTCGTCCGCGCGCGGGCTGGTCACGGTGAGCATCAGGGCCGCCGTGTCGCCAAAGTCCTTGACGAAGTTGATGGGGCCCGCGCCGCTCGGCAGGTCGTTGATGCTGTCGAGCTTGAGCTTGATGTCATCCAGCTCTTTGGCCGTCTCCTTGAGGCTCTCGTCCAGCTCCAGATAGACCACCGCGAGCCCCGTGCGCGAGATGGATTCGATCTTCGTCACCTTCGTGTTGGCCGCCATCTGCTCTTCGACCTTTTTGGTGACGAGCTGTTCGACCTTCTCCGCACTCGCGCCCGGCCAGGGAACCAGCGCGACGGCCATACGCACCTGCACCTCCGGGTCTTTGCGCTGCGGCATACTGAAATAGCCATAGACGCCCCACAGGCAAGTGGCAATCAGCAGCACCCAGGAAACGTGGCGCTTCTCGACGCAGAACCGCGCCGTGTTATGTTTGTTTTGAATGATCTCGCTATCGCTTTTGCCGTGAGACATGATGTTGCTCCTTCATTAAGTTTTAGAAGCTAGTTGAAAAAGCCGCAGGTCGAAGCTCCTTTAGGAGCGGGATGTTTATAGCCGGTCAAGCCTCCCTCCTCTTGAGCTCCGTCAGGAGCGGCATATGTCGCTCCTGACGGAGCTCCATCACGGGCGGTGGCTCCGGGCTATAAACATTCCGCCGCTCTGCGGCTCTTTCAAACAGCTTATTAGGGGTTATGGAATCACCTGTATCAAATCGCCGTCCGCGAGCTGCGTTGCGCCGGTCGTGATGACCTGCTCGCCGGGCTTCACGCCGCCGTTGACGGCGATGGAGTTGGCGAAGGTCTCGCCGGGCTCGATGCTGCGCTGGCGTGCGAACTGTTTGCCGTCTCGCTGTTCGACGACGAAGACGGCGTAGGCCTGCGGGTTCTCTTTCGAGCGCGTGATGGCCGTCAGCGGCACGACCGGCACTTCGACCGGCGCGCGGCCCCCCTCGCTCACAGACAGCGAGGCGATCATCCCGGGCTTGAGCGAGCCCTGCGGGTTGGGAATCGTGACCTCGATCTCAAAGACGCGGCTGTTCTGATCCGCCGAAGGCGAGATGCGCGAGATGTGTCCGGTGAATTCCGTGCCGGGCACGCCGTCCGTGACGACGCTCAGCGTGGCTCCCAGCTTCATGCTCGGCAACGCCAGATCAGGCACGCCGAAGGTGGCCTTGACGGTCGTCAGGTCGGCCAGCACGAAGCCCGGCGTCCCGCCCGCGACGAGCGCGCCGAGTTCGACCTTGCGCTCCAGCACGACCGCGCTGAGCGGCGCTTTTAATAATGTGTCCTGAAGCGGAATTGCGGCCTGCGCGGTTTGCGCCTGCGCGCTCCTGATGCGCGCCTGCGCGACTCCGATCTGCGAGTTGGCCGTGCCGACCTTCGCCTGCGCCTGTTCGAGCTGGCCTCTGGCCGCTTTCAGACGAGCCTCGGCTGCTTCGGATTGCGCCCGGTTCGCGTCGTATTCGGGCCTGGTGATGCTCTGTGTTTCGTAGAGATTCTTGGCGCGCTCGAAGTCTCGTGTCGCGCGGACGTTGTTGGCCTCCGCCTCTGCGACCTGCGCGCGGGCCGTTTCGACGGCGCTGCGTGCTTCGGCCAGTTGCGCATGGTTCGTGTCGAGACCCGTGCGGGCTTCCGTCACCTGCGCGTTGGCCTGATTGACCTGCGCCAGGTAATCGCTCTGCCACACACGCGCCAGCACTGTCCCCTTGAGCACGATGTCGCCGGCCTGTATGGAGCGCGGCTGCCCGGCTGCGTCGCGCACCTGCGCGAGGTGGTCCACGTAGCCGCCGACCTTGAAGGACAGATCCACCTGCGAGTTCGGCCGGATGCTGGCCGAGTAACGCACGCTGTTGACGGACGAGCGCAGCTCCACGGCTTTGACCTTGACGGGCTTGGCCGGCTTCTCTTTCATCTGTCCGGTGCTGCATCCGGCCAGCACGGAGAGCGAGAGCAGGGCTGCGAGTTTGAGCATGGTTCTATTTTTCATCGGTCTTCTCCTAAAG
>JAFBAJ010000297.1 GCA_019247865.1 Acidobacteriota bacterium | reverse complement strand
CAGAAACGTGATGATGGTCGTCCCGGTGTTGATAATCAGTTGATGCGTGTCCGACCAGTGAAAGCGCGGCCCCAGCGAGGCCCACACGACGACGACGGCGACGGCCAGCAGAAAAGCCCAGGGCGTGCCGACGACGTGGGACGCACGGGCTGCGAATTTGTGAAAGAGCTTATTCAAGGGTGGCGGCCTCCATGTGTTGATTAGAGCCTAGGGGACTTTCTCGGTCTGCGTCGCCTGCGACACCATCTTTTCCAGCCGGGCGAAGCGTTGGAGCATGTTCTCGTACATGCGGTCTGTCTTTTCGTGCAGGTGCGCGACCTCCAGCTCGGCTTTGATGTTGACCTCGTACTCGATGTCCGAGCGCACCTTGTCCTTTTCGGCCTGCCGGTTCTGGCTGATGAGGACGAAGCAGGCGAGAAAGATCGCCTCCAGCGAGACGATCATCGTCAGGAGGCCGAACGGGAACTTGTCGAAGGGTGTCGGCAGGATTATCGTGTTGAGCGTGATCCAGAGCGTGAACCAGATGGTATGCGTGATGAGAAAAGGCATGCTGCCGCTGAACCAGGCCAGCCAGTCTGCGATCCTGAGCAGCACCGAAGAGGGAGCGTGCTGCGCCATCTCTTCGTTGACGTTGCGCGAGACGCGCGTGCGCAGCAGCTCGTCAGCCTTGCGCGTCATCTTGCTCATCCCCGCGAGCAGGTGCAGCGCCGTGTCCGGGTTCTTCTGAAAGAGCAGGAGCAGGTCGTCGCGGTCGAGCTCCAGCAGCCCCGACTCTTCGAGCGCGATGGCGGTCGCCGTGCGCGGCCCGCTGTCGAGCAGCGAGAGCTCGCCGAAGAGGTCGCCCGCTCCCGCGACGGTGAGCACGATCTTCTGTCCCGCAGTGTCTTTGATGTAAAGCTCGATCTGGCCCGAGTGCACGATGAACAGCGACTCGCCCGGCTCTCCGGCCTGGAACAACTGCTCGCCCGGCGCGAGCTGCCGGTAATCAATGACTTCGGCCAGAACCGGACGCAGCTCCGCGTCCAGCAGCTCGAACAACGCGATACCTTCAAGCAGTTCGATGTTACAGGTCATGTGGGGGGCTCCTCAGCAGAATCGTGTTTGTTGGAACGGGCGCCGCCGCCGCCCGCCCATAGAGGAGAATGACCGGGTGGCTTGATGCCGCGCGTCATCAATAGCACAAACAGTTGATGAATCCAAACTGAAAAAAGTATACATTAGAGCCGGATTCAAAAAGCGGCGCATCTTGTGAGGGCGATGGATGATTAAGACGATCTGCCTCAACAGCTCGGAGAAAAAGTTCACGGAGGATTTTCCGGCGCACGAGATCAAGGAGGTTTGCTTAGGGAAGGAGAACGTCGTCTGGGCGGATGTCTCAGACCCGACGAGCGAAGACTTTCTGAACCTGGCCGAAGAGTTCGGCTTTCATCCGCTCTCGATTGAAGACTGCCGCAACGCGCACCAGCGCCCAAAGGTCGAAGAGTATCCGGGCTACTACTTCATGGTGCTCTACGAGACGGAGCTGGTCGGCGAGCACGATGACCTGGAGCTGCGCGAGCTGAACATCTTCCTCGGCGCGAACTATCTGGTCACGGTGCACAGCCGCCCGATCCGCGCCGTCCAGACCGCCGCGCGCCTCTGGACAGAATGGACGGACCGCGCGGGGCAGGGCTCAGGGCTGCTCGCGTATCTTTTGATCGACGCGATCGTGGACGACTACCTGCCGCTGCTGGATATCCTGAGCGAGCGGATGGACGATCTGGAAGACCAGATCTTCGGCGAGTTCAAGCCCGAATCGATGCACGAGATCTTTCGCATCAAGAAACAGCTCCTCTACCTGCGCCGTTCGATCACGCCGCTGCGGGATGTCTTCAACACGCTGCTGCGGCGCGAGCAGCCCATCTTCGCCAGAGAGACGCACGTCTATTTTCAGGACGTGTTCGACCACATCATCCGCGTCGCCGATACGATCGACACGCTGCGCGATATGCTCGGCTCGACGATGGACGCCTATCTCTCGGTCGCCGGCAATCGCATGAACATGGTCATGAAGCGGCTGACTTCGATCTCCACGATTCTGATGTCCGTGACCCTGATCGCGGGCATCTACGGAATGAACTTCAAGCTCATGCCGGAACTCGGCTGGCGCTACGGCTACATCTACGCGCTGCTCTCGATGGTCGTCATCGGCCTCGGACTCTATGTCTATCTGAGGAAGATCAAATGGCTGTGAAGAAGAGGCGTCGCCTGCGTCACAGGCATTACAGCGGGCGCAAGGATGAGACGGCCGCAGAGCTCTCCGACCGCCTGGCCCCGCCCGAAGAGCATCCCGCTCTCAGCGCGGCTCCGGTGGCGGACGACACCATCGTCCTCGATACCGGGAAGTTAAAGATTCCGCACGCGCTCCTCGAAGAAGACGAAGAAGAGCGACGCATCCTCGGGCTGGAGCCGGTGGTGCTGGTGATCCTGCTCGTCGTCCTCACCTTCATCGCCTTCATCGCCTATCTGATTTACAAGATGCCGAATTAGTTTCACGCCAAGACGCAAAGACGCAAAGAAGAGCTTCAATGCTTCTCTTTGCGTCTTTGCGCCTTGGCGTGAAACTGCTTTTACGGCTTGCGCCCGCTCGTAGTTGGCTTGACGTTGTTGGTGCGAGGCGGCGTGTTCGTCGTCGTGACCGAATCGCGTGGCGCGGTGCGGCCGGGGCGCGTGATGGCGATGCGCTTGTCGCGGCCGGTGGCGTCACCGATGCCGATGCGGATGGCGCGATAGCTGCCGTCCCTGCGGTCGTTGGTCGGATAGTAGCCGATGACGTACTGCGTGCGCATGTCGCGCGTGATCTCTTCGGCGATGCCCGGCAGGTCGTTCAGCGAGTTCGGGAAGAAGGCGCGCCCGCCGGTCTCTTCGGCCAGCTTGTTGATGAGATTGACGGCCTTGCTCTTGACGCTCTTGCGGATGATGAAGCCCTTCTTCTCATCATCCAGCTCGCCGACGAAACCGATGACGAAGATCTGCACGTCCTCTTCGCGCAGCCGCTCGAAGAGAGCTTCCTGCGAATAGTAGCTGACGCGGTCTTCGCCGTCCGTGACGACGATCAGCGCGCGACGGCGGCGATCCTCCAGGTCGTTGCCCTTCTTGTACTCGGCGACGTGCTCGGCCGCCAGATAGATCGCGTCGATGACGGCCGTCTGCCCGCCTTCCGGATAGAAATCTTCGAGCACCTCCGTGAGCACCCCTTTGTCGGAGCTGAAGTCCTGTTTGACTTCGATCTTGTCGCTGCTCACAAAGCGCATGAGGAAGGTTTCGTCGCCCGGCTTGTTGCTGTTGATGATGGTCTTGCCCGCCTCGATGACCTTGTTGATCTGCGAGCGCAGGGAGCCGGAGTTGTCGATTGCCAGGCCGTAGCTGATGGGCACTTCCTCTTTCGAGGCGAACTCGATCTTTTGCAGCACGCCGTCCTCGTAGACTCTGAACTCGTCCTGCCGCACGTCGTTGACCGTCCGGTTGTTGCGGTCGATCACGCGCACGTTGAGGTTGACCAGATTGGTGTCAACCTTGACCGTGTCGCCTTCGTCCAGCTCGACGCCGTTCGGGTCTTCCGGGGTCGGTGTCGGCGTCGCGCCGGGAGCGGGCGGCACACCGCTGATCTTGGGCGGCGTCGGCACAGCGTTCGGTCCCACGCGGCGCGGACGCGAGTCCTGCTGCGTCTGCGTCTGCTGCTGCGCGCGTCCGGGATGCGAAAAGATCAGAAACGCGAGCGCCATCGCCGAGAGGCCGAAAGCCGTCCACACGCGCCGCGCCCTGTTCGTCATCTGCCTGCGTACAAGTTTCATCTCGCTCACTCTCTAAAAAAGATGTCAGATGTCGGATGTCAGATGTTAGTCAAAATCAGAACTGACATCCAGCACCCAACACCTGACATCTGTTCATGCGCTGCTGGGGCAACCCGCAAAGAGCACTGCGCAAGCCGAATCCGTCTCGCGCGCCTGTCTACAGATGCCGGTGGCGGCGGCGCGCGTTGCCGTCCCTCCGCACGCTATTTGCGTGCGTTCGTGATGGCGTAGTATCCCTCGCGGCTCCGCACGAAGAGGCGCGGCAGTCCGCGCGGCGGCGTGACCTTGACTTTCAGTTTATGCCACTTGCCGTCGTTGACGAAATTTTCCGGACGGTAGCCGATGGAATACTGGTGGCGCAATTCAAGCGCGATGCGCTCGAAGATCTCGTCCATCTCGGCCGCGGTGTTCGGGAAGAAAGCCTTGCCGCCGGAGACCGCCGACAGCTCATCCAGGAGCGCCTGCCCCTGCATGCCGAGCGCGCTTCCCGGATCGTTGCCGCCGAGGATGCCGATGGAGTAGACGACGACATCCGATTCCTTGAGGAGCCGCCGCAGCTCGTTGAAAGTGTAACGCGAATTGTTGTCCTGCCCATCTGAGATGAGCAGCACCGCGCGTTTCGGGTGCGAGCCGCGCGTCACTTTCTCGACGCCCAGATAGCAGGCGTCGTAGAGCGCCGTCTGTCCCTTCGTATCGACGAAGGTCAACTTATCGAGCACGGCGTTGCCGTCGCGCGTCTTGTCGAGGAGGAGCTGCGCGCGCGAGTTAAAGCCGATCAGGAAATACTCGTCCATGTTGTGGCTCGTCTCGATAAAGCGCGAGAGGGCCGTGCGCGCCTTGCTCAGCTTGTCGCCGCTCATCGAGCCCGAGACGTCGAAGACGACTCCGACCGTCACGGGCGCGTCGTCGTCGCTGAAGTACTCGATGGTCTGCTCCGCCTTCTCATCGAAGACCGAGAAATGTTTCTTCGTCAGTCCGGAGACGTAGCGGCCGTACTGATCCGTCACGGTCACGGTCAGCGTGATCAGATCCGTGTTGACGACGAGCGCCTCATCCGACTGGATCGAGCCGGGCATGGCCTGCGGCGTGTTCGATGAAGGATTGAGCAGCGGCGCTGGCGTCGGCGCTGACTTCGGCGATGTCTGGGGCGATGTCTGGGGCGATGTCTGGGGCGACGGTGTGGGCGCGGGCTGCGCGCCCTGTTTCTGTTGTGCGTGAGAAGTTCTGAGCGCGATGAGCGCTGTCCCGGTGAAGAACAGGCAAAGGACGATGGCAACGAAATATCGGTTGCGCCGGACGTTCATGTAACCCCCTGTTCCTGTCGCGCTTCAAAAATTTGTGCGGCGCGCGAGAGGAAGATGTGCGGGCGGCCTGCGCCGGGTTGGCTCGTTTGCAGAACCAGCACCCGCGCCCAAAGAAGCGCCCTCTGTTTGTCATCGAAGAAGCGATTTTGGATCGGCTTTCGGGGAGACCACCGCACGCTACTTTAGTTTTTGGTCACCGGATAGCGATGCTCTGCTGCATTGTAGGCCACGCCGCCTGCCCGCGCAAGAAGCCGATGAAAAGTAGTTCAAAAGTCTGATGTCGGTTTGACGGCTTTGGTTTGTTCTGCCTGCAACTTTCGGCGCGCGGCGGCGTGTAGTAACGGAGTCCTGCGGCTCGATTTCCAAATTCTCGTAAAAGAGGAGCGTCCGGGGCCTCCGGTTCGCAAGCCCCGCGGGCGCGTGATATACTTTTTAAGCTAATCATTGGTTCACTTAGCCGGTCGGAATCAATGCATCCGTGTGAGTAAGTAAAGGGTTTCATGGCCGAGTTTATCTGTCGTTTGGGAACGCCTGCGGGCGAAGTGGTGACGCGAACGGTCGAGGCTGTCGGCGTGCAGGAGGCGCGCGCGCGCCTGGAGCTGGAGGGTTTCAGGGTCTTTACCGTCACGCCGCCTAAGACCTCCGGCGTCTCGTCTCTGACGCGCGGCGGCAAAGGCGGAACCAGCGCCCGCGTCAAGGCCAACGATTTTCTGCTCTTCAACCAGCAGCTCGCCGCGCTCATACGCGCGGGCATTCCCATCCTGCAAGCCATCACGATGCTCCGCAAGCGCGCGGCCTCGGCTCGCCTGCGTGTGGTGCTCGGCGAGGTGGAGGATGCGATTCGCGGCGGCGCGGCGCTCTCGTCCGCCTTCGCCGCGCAGGGCGCAGTCTTTCCGCGCATCTACACGGCCTCGATCCTGGCCGGAGAGCGCAGCGGCGCGCTCGATGACGTGCTCAGCCGTTACGTCGCTTACATGCGGCGCAACGTACAACTGAGGCGGAAGATTCGCGGCGCGCTCGCATATCCGACCTTTCTCCTGCTGGCCTCTTTCGGCATGGTCTCGTTTTTGAGCGTCTACGTCGTGCCGCGCATGTCGGAGCTGTTTCAGGGACTCGGCGGGAGCGGCAATCTGCCGGCCGTGACGCGGATCGTCGTCGGACTGTCGGGCATCATCTCGAAGAACGTGCTCTGGCTCGCGCCGCTCCTGGTCGCCGGCGCGGTGGGCCTCTGGCTCTGGTCGCGGACGCCGAACGGGCGACTGACGATTGACCGCACGATGCTCAAAATTCCGCTCGTCGGAAAGTTGCTGATCCAGCTTTCGATTGCGCAGGCGACGCGCTCGCTGGCGACGCTGCTCGCGGGCGGCATCACGCTCGTCGAGTCCTGGGAGATCGCGGCCGAGTCCATCACCAATCGCGAGCTGCGGCGCAAAAGCTCTGCCATCCTGCCGATGGTCAGAGAGGGACGCTCGTTCACGGAGAGCTTGGAAGCGGCCGCCTGGATTCCCGAACTGGCGCTTGATATGATCGGCATCGGCGAGCGTTCGGGCTCTTTGAGAGAGATGCTGGATGAAGTTTCGGCCTTCTACGATGCCGAAAGCGAGGTGCGGCTTGAGCAGTTGACGACGACGCTGGAGCCTGCGATTCTGGTCGTGATGGGCGGGGTCGTGATTACGATTCTGCTGGCGATTTATCTCCCGATTATTCAGTCCATCTCGTCCGGCCCGATGTCCGGACGTTGAAAAGCATGACCGGCGCGAGAGAAAACCTTCGTGGCTAGAGCAGGCATCTCAAC
>JAFBAJ010000217.1 GCA_019247865.1 Acidobacteriota bacterium | reverse complement strand
ATGATATTGGCAATCGGCGTCGCCGCGAGCGCGACATTCGCTAAGGCTTCGAGCAGCCGCGCCGCCGTCAGGTAAAGCACGTGCTCGGCATGTATGTGCCCGACTTCGTGCGCGACGACGGCGAGGACTTCTTCGTCCGTCAGGCGCTCG
The DNA here is from genome assembly GCA_019247865.1 of Acidobacteriota bacterium. Lineage (GTDB taxonomy): Bacteria > Acidobacteriota > Blastocatellia > Pyrinomonadales > Pyrinomonadaceae > JACMLC01. The sequence goes on along the minus strand of JAFBAJ010000217.1, from coordinate 4,813 downwards.
ATGAGCGACGAGTGGAGGACGATGACAGGCTTTTCGACGCCGCCGGTAAAGGCGTTGACGATGGGATTCTGCTGCACGAACAGCTCCGGCAAGTCCACGCCGAGCGTCGTGCAGGCGATCTGGAGCTTGGCGTAGAGGTCCGGGCATTGTTCGGGCGTGACCTTGACCGCGCTCGCCGTGAAGATGACGCGAATCGCCGATTCGCCCGTCACCGCGAGCAGCTTTTTGAGCGCCGTGTCGATGCCCGGAATCGTCCGCAGGGCTGCGAGCGCGCGGCTGTCGGCCGGATGCACGTAATCATGCTTGTCCAGGTCTGCGAACTTTTTGTGCGGCGCATCCGACAGGGGCAGGCGACAACGCCCGCATCTGGCCGTGCCGCCGTCCGCACGCACGTTGTTGCGCTGCCCGCAATAGCGACAGCGGATCGATTCATGATTGTTCTGTCCCAACATCGCCTCGTTATCTGACATCTCTTAATTCCTTGTCTGCGTAATTTACTGAAGTAGGGAGATTATAAGGAAGCCTTTACATATCGGCAATTTGTCAGTGCTTGAAATGCCTGATGCCCGTGAAGACCATCGCCAGTCCGTGCTCGTCCGCAGCGGCGATGACCTCTTCGTCACGCACGGAGCCGCCGGGCTGGATGATGGCCGTGATGCCGTGCCGCGCGGCTTCGTCCACGCCGTCGCGGAAGGGAAAGAAAGCGTCGGACGCGAGGACAGAGCCCGCGACGGGGAGCTGCGCACGCATGGCTCCGAGCTTGACCGAGTCCACGCGCGACATCTGCCCCGCGCCGACTCCGACCGTCTGCCCCTCGCGCGCGTAGACGATGGCATTCGACTTCGTGTGCTTGCAGACCGTCCAAGCGAAGAGCAGCGCGCGGATCTCCGCTTCGTCGGGCGCGCGCCGCGTGACGACTTTGAGCGCGTCGGGCGTCAGTTGATGTGTGTCGCGCGATTGGATGAGCATGCCGCCGGAGATCTGTCTGAACTCAAAGCCTTCGGCCCGCGTCGCGGCTCCTGTGCGCAGGATGCGCAGGTTCTTCTTCGACTTCAGAGCTTCCAGCGCAGCCTCTTCATAATCGGGCGCGATGACGACCTCCGTGAAGATCTCCGTCAAGGCGCGCGCCGCAGCCACGTCAACCGCCCGGTTAAAAGCGACGATGCCGCCGAACGCAGAGACCGGATCGGTTGCGAGCGCACGCCTGTAAGCCTCTTCGAGCGACGCTCCCGTGCCGACGCCCGCCGGATTCGTGTGCTTGATGATCGCGCACGCGCCGTCGTCAAAATCGCAGACGAGCTGCCACGCGGCCTCCGCGTCCACGTAGTTGTTGTACGACATCTCCTTGCCGCCGAGCAGCTCCGCCTGCGCGACACCGGCTACAGCATCGTCATCAGAGCTGTCGAGCTGATAGAGCGCGGCCTTCTGATGCGGGTTCTCTCCGTAACGCAGGTCGGAAATCTTATCTAGATCGAGCGCCACTTCGTCCGGCAGCGCTTCGTCAGAAGCCTCCTCCGCGTCTTCGTCATAAACAAACTGTCGCAGGTGATTGAAGATCGTGGCGTCATAGAAAGATGTTTCGATGAAGGCGTGCAGTGCCAGCTCCATCCTCGTCGCAGCGCTCAACGAGCCGTTGTGCTCTTTAAGCTCCTCCGTGACCCATTCATAATTGTCGGAGCCGACGAGCACCGCCACGTCCCTGAAATTCTTCGCCGCCGAGCGAATCATCGCCGGGCCGCCGATGTCTATCTGCTCCACTGCCTCTTCGAGCGTCACGCCTTCGCGCGCAATCGTCTCCGCGAACGGATAGAGATTGATGACGACCAGATCAATCGCTTCGATGCCGTGCGCCTGCATGGCCGCCGTGTGAGCTTCGTTATCACGCAGAGCGAGCAGGCCGCCGTGTATGCGCGGGTGCAGGGTCTTGACGCGCCCGTCCATCATCTCCGGAAAGCCCGTCACGTCCGAGATATCGCGCACCTCAAGCCCGGCCTCGCGCAGCGCCTTCGCCGTTCCGCCCGTGCTAATCAGCTCCACGCCGAAGCCTTCCAGCACGCGCGCGAACTCGATGATCCCGGCCTTGTCCGACACGCTCAACAACGCGCGCCGCACCTGTCGCAATCCTTCTGTGTCCTGTTCAGTCATTATTGTTTTATGTTGTATGCCTCGCGCAGCAGTCGCACGCGAAGCCTGCTCTTGTCTTTGGAGATCAGTTTTAGAGTTAAGCGATGCGAGCCGCCGGCCTGCGTCGCCTCGCCCTGATAATAGCCGAGCACGTACTGTCCCTGTAAATCTTCTTCGATGGCCTGAAAGATCGGCGCGAGATCGTAGGCGGATTGAGCGGCCAGAGCCGCACGCCTGTCGCCAGCCATAAAATAACGCCCGCCCGTCTCTTCCGCCAACTCGCGAAAGCCTTTGGCCGCCGGACGAGGCTCGAGCCTTCCGTCCTGCGGAGCATAAAGCGGAATCTGAATCGCGTAGATCGAAACGCCGAGCTCTCTGGCCGCCGTAATCACTTCGCGCGGTCTCGCACGGCTCACTGTGTCGAGGCCGTCGCTGATGAGGATGATGATCCGGCGCTCGGTCGCATCCGCGCGGCGCGCAGCGAAAGCGCGCAGAGAGTCTGCGACGGCATCGAAGATCGCCGTCCGTCGATTTCTCAATGGGGGCAGCTCGAAGGCTTTGAGGGCCGCGTCCGATGAGCCGGAAAACTGCGCGGCCAGCTCCGACTCTTCGTCGAAACGCACGACGGCGACCTGCGAGGCTCGCCCGAATCTTGAAAAGAGCGCCAGCGCAGTCTCTCTCTGCTGGCTGATGATCTCGCGCGTGCTGCCCGAAGCATCCAGCGCGAACAGCAGCGCGACACGCTCCGTCCCCGCCGCGAAATATTCGATCCTGACCGCCTGATTGTTATCACGCAGCTCGAAATCCGCCGCCGCGAGGTCTTTCACGCGCCGCCCGCGCCCGTCCGTGACGAAGGCCGGGACGGTCACAAGGTCTGTCCGCACGCGCACGACCTCGATGTCGGAATCATCCTGTGCGAAAAGTGAAATCGGGAAAAGTAGTAGGAAAGAGATGAGCGCGGCGCGTGCGGGCCTGACGAGCCGTGGCGGCGCTGCTGTGAAGATGGTCATGCTGACGGGTGCTAAAAGAAGAAGCGCCCGAAGAGCAGTATGCTCAGGATTAAGGCGAGCGTGATAATAATGATTTTAACCAAGCTCACGATCTGGCTCCTTGCAAAAGCAGGGCGATGCCCGGAAAACGGAAGGCGAACAGCAACGCACATTCTATGGACGCGGGCGCAAGCTGTCAACGCAAACCGCCCCTCGCCGCTGCGCCTCGAACCTGATAGAAGTCAATTACGTCTGACAAACGAACGAGGTTCCCTGAAAGTCACAAAATCAAGGGAAAAGAGCCTCACCGCAGAGACGCAGAGTTTACGCAGAGGAAACGCAGAGAGAGCAACAGCTCTCAAGCTCTCTGCGCTCCTCTGTGACTTCTCTGCGCCTCTGCGGTGAGGTCGGTCTTCCTTTATTTGAAGCGAATGCCCACGCGCCCGCTAAAGAGGCGCGGGAAGCCGATGTGCGTGCCGCTGAAAACCGACTCGAAGTTGTAGAGAAAGAGTTCGTTCGTCAGGTTGCGCACGTCGAACTGGATGTTGAGCGAAGTCCGCTCTTTCTGCCAGAGGTCTGCGCCGATGGAGAAGTCCAGCACCGTGTGCGGGCGCACGCGGCCGCGCTCGAAATCTAGCTTGTTATAGAGGCGCGGGTCGAAGCCCTGCGCGACGAAATCCGCGAGCGTCGTCCCCGGCTCGACCTCCGCCGGATAGCCGGAATCGTAACGCCCGCCGAAGATCGCATAGATGCCGGACGGGCGATGCGTGTAGCTCAACTGAAACTGCGCCGCATTGCGCTCGTCGTGATCGTTGGCGAACTTGAGACCCGGCTCGTTCAGCGTATTGACCGACTCTCCGAGAAAGAGCCCGCCGTTGATCGGCGTCACGCCGTAGGCGCGCGCGTTGGCGTAAGAGACGAAGCCGCGAAAGCCTCGGATGTCGGTCGTCTCAAGCCTCAGCTCTTCGCCCGTCACGCGTCCCGAAGAGATGGTGATGGGGAAGATGACCCCCGTGTCGAAGAACTGATCTTTGTCCGTGAAGTTCGTGATGCGCTTCTGATACATGCTCAGGTTGAGACGGAAGAAGCGGGAGAGCTGTTGCTGTGCTCCGACCTCATAGACGTGCTCTTTGTCCGGCAGGATCGGACGCACGCCGGATTGTCCCTGCAGGACTGAGAGCGGCGAGAGCGCAGCCGCTTCAGGAGAACTCGCGAGCAGCAGGTTCTCGGCCGGCGGATACTGGAAGAGACGATTGTAAGAGGCTCGCAGCGTCGTCTGCGTGCGCGGAATGTAGTAAGCGATGCCGAGACGCGGGCTGAAGCCGTCATCCTGGATCAGGAGCCGGTAGTTGTCATAACGCAGCCCCAGGTCAATCGTCAGATTGTGAAGCGGCGAGAACCTGTCCTGCGCGTAAAAGCTGAACTCGCGCCCGGTTCTTCGCCCGCGAAAGAGAAACGGATTGGCCGCGTCGAAATTGTTGACCGGGTTCGGCACCGGGTTGCCGTTCTCGTCCATCAAGTCCGGAAACGGCACGGTCGGATAAAAGCTGAACTCCTCACGCACGGGCGTCCGCGTGAACTGTCCGCCGAACTTAAAGTTGTGCGTCCCGTGCGTGACCGCGAGCGCGGTGATGAGGCCGTAATTCTGCAGCCTCCGATCCTGAAGCGCGAAGACCGGCGTGGATTGCGTGTTGCTCAAC
>JAFBAJ010000146.1 GCA_019247865.1 Acidobacteriota bacterium | reverse complement strand
GGTCCCCAGCAGGCCGCCCTGATTGCCGCGCAGGTCGATAATCATTCCCGGCGCGTCGTGCATCGTGCGCAGCGCGCCGCAGAGCTTTTCCATCAACGGCGGCACGAAGGCGTTGAAGCGTATGTAACCGATGCCGCCCGGCAAGCTCTTCGCTTCAAACTCCGTGAACAGCGAAGGCAGGTTGCCGATCGGCGGCGACATCTCGCCCTTGAGCTTCTCGCGCCGGACGTTGATGCGGTGCGTGCGATTGCGCGCGTCCAGATAAGAGAGGTTGAGGGGCGTTTGCGCCGCGCCGTTGATGTAACCCGCGAGCAAAACCTGATGCATCTCCGGGCGAATGATCGCCTGGAACGTCGGATTTTTGAGCGTCTCTTCGATGACGAGTTCGAGCGACATGCCGTCGGCGCGCTGGATGACGTAGCCCGGACGCAGGCCCGCGCGCGCCGCGCTCGAACCCGGCTCGACGCGCGTCACCACGGCCGCGCCGTCCAGCACGCGCAGGTCAATGCCGATGCCGGTCGTCAACTGCTCTGTCAATTTGTTGCCGCCCTTGCGCGCCGCCTCATCTCCAGCCGCGTCCGCTTCATCCCCCGCGCCTGCGTCCGCCTCCGGCTCCGGGAACCTGGGGATCGCTTCGGGCGGGATGATGAGAAAGTGAGACTGGTGCAGCTCGTTCAGCATCTCCTGCAGGAGCAGGTTCAGCTCCTGATTGCTCGCCGCCTGCGCCACGCGCGGCGCGTATCGCTCGTGCACTGCGTCCCAGTCCACGCCGCCGAAGTTCGGATCATAGAACTGCTCGCTGACCGTCGCCCAGACGATCTCGAACGCCTGCTGGCGCTTGGCCGCTTCGGTCGAAGCGGTCGGCGGCGAGACGGCGACTGGCGAAATCGTTTGCGGCGACTGCGCGCGCAGGAGCGTGAAGTGGCCTGAGAGCAGGGCGAGAGACAGAAACGCGATCAGGGAGAGCCGGCGGGCCGAGGGATATTTCATACTTCCTACTTCTGACGAATCGAATCAGGCTTTGCGGCGCGCGATGAGCAGAAGAGCCGTGGCGGCAGCTATCATGCCGAGCGAGAGCGCAACGACAGAGTAACCGTGCAGGCTGTTGAAAGCAATACGCAGCGGGTCTGTGGCCGCGACCGCGTCAATCGGACGCCCCATCGCCGCACGCAGCGCGAGCAGCTTCGCGGAGATGACCCACTGCCCGATGAAGGTCGTGAGGGCGATGAGTGCAAGCGACACCAGCTCTGTATAGAAAGCTCGTTTGCTGATTCTGTTTTTGCCGGGAAAGGTTGTGAGAAGAAGCAGCAGGCTCAGGATAAAGCCGCCGATGTTGATGATCGCCAGCGTGCGTGTGACGACCGTGCCCGCCAGTTCGCGCGCCGGAAGAAGGCTGAAGAGCGTCGGCGCGACCGCGAAGCTGAAGAAGACCGCCGCGCCGAGCCACAGAGCGACCAGCAAGAGCCGCACGTCGCGCAGGAGCTTGAAGGCGAAGCTCATCTTTCAGTCGTACTCCATCACGCCGGGCTGCAAGCGTATGTAGGGCGGCTCAACCGGCGGCGGCTCGATCTCGCGCGGGTCCGGCCCGCTCGTCAGCCAGTCGAGCGCGCGGTCAAGCTGCGCTTGATAATCCGTCAGGTCGAGCGACATGAAAGCGTCGCAGCCGAGCCGCGCGAACTTCTCTTTCGCCATCTGGTACATGCGCCGCGCCGCGCCCGGCCGCCCGATCTCCAGATGATGAAAAGCGACCGCCGATTGGATCATCGCCTGCAGGAAAAGTTTCTCCTGCGGCCCGACATCGTCGCGCCAGCGATCCTCCCAGGCATCATGCGCCGCATGAAACTCGCGCTCGTTGTAGAGGTCAATGCCTGCGATGTACTCAATCGGATAAGCAGCGACGTGCTCCGCAGTATAAGCCACTCTCTCGACTGCATTCATGCTCAATTCTCTTCTTTGCGTCTTTGCGTGAAGTTTATTCTCACGCAAAGACGCAAAGGAAAAGCCGCTTATCAATTGAAGTTGAGCAGGCCCGCGCTGGCCGCGAAGCCGACGCCGAAGCCGACGACGAGCGCGGGGCCGCTTTGATAACCCCGCTCCGCCAGCATGAAGCCGGTGGAGGCGCTCGAAAGATTCCCGTAGTTACGCAGAATGTCGTAAGACGTTCTTACTTTAGTCGAATCCGGGTCCAAATCCAATTGCGCGCAGACGCCGTCCAGAATCTTCTTGCTGCCGGTGTGAATCAGGCAGCGCTCGACCTGGCTGAGGCTCGTGATCGGCGAGTGCGAGTCGTTGAGCACGCTATTGACGGTCGAGACGGCATAGTGTGCGCCGCGATACGGCACGTTCGGGCGCATCAGGTACTGCGGGCGTCCTTCGACGACGGGCTTGATGCTGCCGCCCTCCATCGCCAAAAGGTCTACGTCCTCCGGCTCGTCGTTGGTCAGGTGCGAGATCGGGCCGAAGGCTGCGATGCCCTCCTCTTTACCGATCAGGAACGCGACCGCGCCGTCGCCGAAGAGCATCGACTGCACGACGAAGGTCGTGTCCGTGCGAAGCTTGTCCAGCTCCTCCTCCGTGCAACGCTTGCGCATCCGCGCCAGCTCGCGATAACCGAAATAGTCGTCATTCAGCAGCGGCCGGATATACGGCGTGTGCGCTTCGGCCACGAGGACGAGCGCGACCTTGTTCGGGTTGGCGCACAGGTACCAGCGCGCGACCTCGATGGATTTCAGGAGGACGGAGCAGCCCTGCGCCTGCATGCTGACGGTGCTGATGGTGCGCGAGAGCGTGCCGTGCATGTTCGCCATCACTTCCGACGCGAGACAGGGCAGGAGCTGCGAAGGCGTGTTGGTCGCCGCGATCAGGAGCCCGATCTTGTGCGGGTCGCCGCCCCACTTCTCGACGCATTCGGTGGCGGCCTTGACGCTCATGCTGGTCACGTTGGTGGTCGCGTGCATCTCTTCGCCCGCGAGATAGGAGGGGTAATTCTCAAGTGTCGAATAACGCTGGTCTACGCCGAGCGTACCGATGGTGTTGATAAGCTCCGGGGAGAGCTTATGCATCAATGAAGCGACCAGCTCTGTCGTGCTGAAACAGTGAGGGGGCAGAGCAGTGGCCGAGGAGAGCATATTAACGATCATGACAGGGGAAACTCCTTCAGGGTTTAAAGACACAGGCGACACGGCAATTCACCGTCCCACAGCGGTGTTGCCAAAAACGTATCGTGACTGTCTCTTATCTTCTATGGATGGGGGGCCAGGTAAATCAGAACTACTTCACGAGCGGCGCGCCCTTTCTACGCAAAAGGCGGTGCCGCCGGGCTTGCAAAAAAATCAGGTGTTCACTATTAAATCCAAAAAACTTCTATCTCTTCATCATATCACATTCACATAAAACGCTTAATGGGTCTTATTTTGCAGGAACCGGCAGGCGTCCTACAGCTTCCTCGCCGATGCTGCCGAAATAGAGCTGCCCGTTGGATTCCAGGACGCTTGAGATGAGTCCGAAGGATTTGCCCGTCGGGTCTTGCAGGTTATGCCGGACGTGACCGTTCAGGTCGAGCCCCAGCGCGAAAGCGTAACGCGCCGGCGCAGGCTGCAGAAAAGGCGGCAAGCGCAGCACGACTTTTCTGAGAAACGGTCTGGGCAACAGCGAGTCGAGCAGATGATTGCGCGGCGTGACCAGCGCCAGCCAGAACTCATCTTTTCCGTTCGAGGTGATGTTATCTGGGAAACCGGGCAAATTGTCAATGAAATTTTCGGACTGCCCGGCCCGCGCGCCCTGCAACCACACGCGCAGGACTCTGTATTTGCCCGTCTCGGAGAGAAGCACGAAGCTCTGATCCGGACTCACGGCGACGCCGTTGGCGAAGTAGAGTCCGCCGAGCACGACGCGCGTCTGCTTCGTCTGGGGGTCGTAAGCGAGCAGGCGTCCGTTGGGGCGATGCTCGAAGAGATCCTGCTTGTAGATCGAGATCGGGAATTTGTACGACGAGTCGCTGAAATAGATTGTGCCGTCGGCGGCCACGTCGAGGTCGTTGACGCAGCGAAACTTCTGCCCCTGCGCCTCGGTCGCGAGCACGGTCGCAGTGCCGTCCGGAGCGAACGAGACGAGCCCTTTGTCGCCGCCCGCGACGAGCAGGTTTCCGGCCGCGTCAAACTGTATCCCCAGCGGGCGACCTTCCATCCGCGCGAAATCCTGCGGCTCGCCGCCTTCCGTGAGGCGCACGATGCGCCCGTCATCCAGCCCTGCGTAAACATGCCCGGCCGCATCCACGGCGACGCCTTCGGGATGATGCCCGGCCTTGAGTTTTTCGATGGCGGCGAGGCGGTCGTTCGGCTGGTAGTCTCCGGCGAGCGGCGGCGCTTCCGGCGGAGTCCACGCCTGCGGGTCAATCGGCACCGGCCAGAGCGCCAGGTACAGCACCAGGACTGCGATGATGAGGACGAGTCCGAGCAGGATTTTACGTTTCGTTTTCACTAGCTGCTGAAAAAAATATGCTCCTAATATCGCGGCACGTTCGCGTCCACTTCGAGCGACCAGAGATCAATGCCGCCCGCGAGGTTATGTAATTTGTTAAAACCCTGTTGTGAGAGATAGGCGCAGACCTGCGCGCTGCGTATGCCGTGATGGCACATCACGACGAGCTCTTCGTCCGGGCTGAGCGTTTCGACCCACTCGTTAAAACGGCTCAGGGGCAGCAACTGCGCTTCCGGCACGTGCGCGAGCGCGTGCTCATCGGCCTCGCGCACGTCTATCAGAGAGAGCCGGTCGCCGCGCTTGAGACGCCGCGCCAGTTCGGCGGGCGTCATCGTCGCATAGCTCATTGCGCTTTGACATCGCCCGGCGCGGTCGCCCAGTCGGTCAGGAAAGCTTTGAACTTATCGAGGTTGTAGCCTTTGCCTTCTTCCAGCTGGCCCGTGTCCTGCGAATGCAGGAGCGTGCCGCTCGGATCGAGCACGAAGATGTGCGGGTAACCCGCGACCTTAGGATATTGCGAGAGTATCTCTTCGTTCTTGTTCTCGTCGCTGTAGTTGACCTTGACCATCACGAAGTTCTTGTCGCGCAGCGCCGTCATCTCCGGATGAGCGGTGAAGAAGTCATCCATGTGATGGCACCAGGGGCACCACTCTCCGCCGACTTCGACCAGCACGCGCCGGTTCGTCCGCTGCGCTTCGGCGATGGCCTCTTTGACATCCTGACTGGCATTGCGCGCCGGGTCATAGACCAGCACCGGCACATACTTCCCTTCGGCTGCGCCCTTCTCCATCCTGGCGTCGGCGGTCGCAGCCAAAGTGGACGCCCTTTCGGGGCTTTTGACCTGGCTCTTGCCTTTCGCATCCTGTCCGAACGCGCTCGTCGCGAAACAGAGCACCGCCAGGCAGGCGATGATGACGATACTTCTTTTCATCCTGTGAAAAACTCCTTTAGAGATTTGTTGCTCGCACTTGACCCAGGAGGACAAGGCTTCAGCTCGTGGAAGAGGACGTATTAAACCACAGTTGGGCCGGAAAAGATAAATGCTCTCAGCGAATTGGTCTTTGGTTTTTGATCTTAGGTCTTGGCACGCTTTTCGACCTTGAATGATAAATCTCAATTTGAGACAGACATCAAAGGCCAAAGCCCTAAGACCAAAGACCCAAATTGCATTAACTGTGCAGCCGCGCCGAGATGATCTTGGCGACGGTTGCGCCTGCGCCCGTCGCGCCCGCGATGGTCGGAGCCAGAGGATTTGAGACATCGCCGATGGCGAAGACGTTGGTGACGCTCGTCTCGTGTTCCGCGCTGGTGAGGACGTAGCCGCGCTCGTCCAGACGCAGTTGCTCGCGGAAGAGCTCTGTGTTCGGCTCGACGCCGATGCGCACGAGGACGCCGCCGACGGCCATTTGAAAAGGCTTGATCGCACCGCCGCGCAGGATCTCGACCGCCTCGACCCGGCTCTCGCCGATGATGCGCCGGACGACCGCCTCCTTGAAGACTGTGATGCAGTGATTGCCCTGCATCCTTTCGACGAACTCTCTGCGCGCGCGAAGAGCAGGGCCGCGATGCACAAGTGTCACGGTCGGGCAGACCTCCGCGAGCAGCAGCGCGTTCTCCGTCGCCGCGTCGCCGCCGCCGATGATGCACACATCCTTTCCGGCCAGCACATCGCGGTCGCGCACGCCCGATTCGACG
>JAFBAJ010000085.1 GCA_019247865.1 Acidobacteriota bacterium | reverse complement strand
TGCCGCGCACGCCCGCGACCTTCGCCACGCCACGCGGCGTCAGGACTTCGGCCAGTCCGAGCCCCAGACTGAACCAGCCCAACCCTCTCGCCAGCTTTTGGGCATCCACCCGGTCGAGCCAGCCGAGCAGCCCTCCTCCGCTCTCTTCAGAACCGCCTTCTCGCGCGCTCTCCAAACTTCTTCTCGCCGTTGCCATTCCTTGTTCCCTCCCTTTGAAAAGAAGAAAGGATGCGATATCTTCCCTCATCAGAAGACACGCATCCTTCTCTTATCCCCATTGATCCCTCCGCATGCGCAGCCCAATCCCAGAGTGAGCTGCGGTCAAGACTTCCAAAAATTGTTCCGCTGAATATGTCCGGACAGCCTAGCACGTGTGACGGATGAAGTAAGTACGGTTCGGTACACTTAGTCAGTCTTTGACGACCGCGCCGCCGCAGCTTGAGCCCGCGCCGGCCGTGCAGCCGAAGCAATGCGCGCCCGTCATGATGCGCCGCGCGGAGAGGCTCCCGGCGTCGAACTCCGCGATGGTCTGCGGCAGGCCGTGCGCGACCGGCAGTTCCAGCATCTGGTTGAAATCGCAGTCGTACAGGCGGCCCTCCCAATCCACGCTGACGAGGCTCCGGCACATCAGGCCCTCGACCGCGTGCGGATTAAAAGCTTCGACCAGCTTGCGCATGTAACGCTCCTCGTTTCCGCTCCGGCGCAGGTAATCCAGAAAACGCTTGATCGGCATGTTGGTGATCGTGTAGAGCTGATTGAAAGAGACGCTGTAACGCGCCGCCAGCTCGCGTTTGAAGTCCGCTTCGATGGAGCCTTGCGGCGGCGGCAGGAAGGCTCCGACCGGGTTATAGACCAGATTCAGGACGAGCTGGCTGCCCGGCATGCCGTAGCCGACCGAGTTCAGGCGGCGCATGGCGGCGATGGATTTTTCAAAGACGCCGCGCCCGCGCTGTGCGTCCGTCTGCTGCTCAAGAAAATAGGGCAGTGACGACACGACCTCTACCTCATGCGCGCGGAAAAAATCGGGCAGGTCTTCCTGTCCGCGCTCGAACATGACCGTCAGGTTGTGGCGCACCATGACGCGCGTTCCCAGCGCGCGGGCCTGCGCGACGAGATACCTGAAGGAAGGGTTCAGCTCCGGAGCGCCGCCTGTGATGTCGAGCGTCTCGAAGCGGAATTTTTGCAGAGCCCTGACGACCAGCTCGGCCGTCTCGCGCGTCATGATCTCAGTGCGCGCGGGGCTCGCGTCAACATGGCAGTGCTTGCACGCCTGATTGCAGAGCTTGCCGACATTGATCTGTAAGGTCTCGACCGACTTCGCGCGCAGCGTCAGTCCGTGCGCCCTGAGCCTGGCGTCGAAATCGTCGGGCGCGCGTGCGGCCTCCGGCGGTCTCTTGACAATGGGCAAATCCTGCGGCATCACATCGAGACCTTATTGACGGAGTTGTGCGCCTGCACGCCGTGTATCAGCGCCGCTCCGCCGCGAATGGCCGAAGCCATGTGGATGGCCTCCGTCATCTGCTCCATGTTCGAGCCCGCTTCGAGACAGGACTGCGAGTAGGCGTCTATGCAGTAAGGGCATTGCAGGGCGTGTGCGACCGCCAGACCGATGAGCGCCTTTTCGCGCCGCGACAACGCGCCGTCCTCCTGGCACGCCTGATACCAGGCCATGAATTTTTCAAAGAGATCGGGGCGATGCTGTCCGACCTCCGGGAATCGTTGCAGATCGTCTTCTTCGTAATATGCCATTGTGCGATACTCCCTCGATTATGCGTCCCGCCGTCATCATCATGCTCAAGGCTCCGCGCGCAGGTTTTGTGAAAACGCGCCTCACGCCGCAGCTCTCGGCGTTTGAAGCGGCGCAGTTGGCCGCCTGTTTCGCGCAGGACACGGTGCGCTGTGCGCGCGAGACTACGGGCCGCCTCATTATCGCTTATGCACCGGCGGAAGGACGAGCCGCGCTCGAAGCGACGCTCGCGGGCGACCTGCTCTGGCTGGAGCAGGAGGGCGAGGGCCTCGGCGAGCGACTTGAAAATGTTGGCGCGCGCGCTTTCGAGCTGGGCTACGCGCCGCTCATCTTTCTCGGCGCGGACAGCCCGACGCTGCCGCCGCGCTACATCGAGCAGGCCATCTGTGCGCTGACGGATGGAGCCTGTGACCTCGCGCTCGGCGCGACCGAGGACGGAGGCTATTACCTGCTCGGCCTGCGCTCTCCAGCGCCCGGCCTCTTTCAAAATATTGAGTGGAGCACGCCAGCAGCTTACGCGCAGACCGCGCGTAACGCCGGACAGCTCGGCCTCCGCCTTTACGAACTGCCGCGCTGGTACGACGTGGACACCTACACGGACCTCCTCCGCCTGCGCACGGAAATCTTCTCCGACGACGAAGCCCGACGGCGCGCGCCCGCGTCATACGCGTTGCTGAAAAGCATGCCGTTCAACCCTTGAGAGCGTCCCGCTCATCCTTCATCCCTGCTTTCGTACATCCGTCCGAGTCTGCGCGGATGCACGCCGAGCCAGTAGAGCGTCTGGAGCGCAGACCAGCGCGCGAAAGTGAGCGCGAAGCTGCGGCCTTCAAAGCGTCTCGAAGAGGTGACGACGGTCGCCGGGACGCGCGCCAAGCGGCCCGCGCCGCGCAGCCTCCGAATCAAGTCCAGGTCTTCAAAGATGGGGAACGGTTGAAAGCCGCCGCTGCTCTCGTATGCCTCGCGCCGGACGAAGATGCCTGAGTCGCCGTAACAGAGTCCGAGCCGTCCGAGCTGCGGATAGAGCCACGTCAGAAATCGCGCCGCGCGGCGCTCACCGTCAAAGCTTATCTGAAAGTTGCCTCCGACCGTGCGCGCGTCACTGAGAGCTTCGCGGATATGCTCGGCCGCATCCGGCGGCGCGAGCGTGTCTGCGTGCAGAAACCACAAAACTTCGCCGCGCGCCGCGCACGTTCCCGTGTGCAGCTGAAGCCCGCGCCCGCGCGTGCTCTCGATGACGCGCACGCTGCGCCTGCGCAGCAGCTCGACCGTCCCGTCGCGGCTGCCGCCATCCACCACAATCACCTCCGCGCCCTCGCGCAGCTTATTCAGCGCATCGAGCGTCGCGTCGATGTGGCGCGCTTCGTTGAGCGCCGGGATGATGATGGAGAGCCACGGGCGCGTGCTTTCGCTCATTACGGTAACAGCTCTTGCGGCGCGTGTGTGCGCTCGGCGCGTAATGGCTTGCCATCGCCGGGCACGAGCCACGTCGGGCGCTGCTCGCCGAAGGGCAGCGCGAGAACTTCTTCAAGTCCGACCTCGGCGGGCTCGCGGTAAGCGGGCACGCCGATGATGATCTCGTCCTGCGGGACGTTCAAACGGAGCGTGCCGTGCAGCCGGTCCCACAGCGTGAGACCGCTCGACCAGTTCGAGTTCGTCTCCGCTTCAATGACGGAATGATGTATCCCGTGCATGCGCGGCGTGACCAGCAGGCGATTCAGCCTGCGCTCGAATTCCAGCGGCAGGCGCACGTTCGAGTGATGAAAAAGAATCGAGAGCAGGAGGCACGTCTGCCAGACGGAGAGCGTGAGCGGCTTGACGCCGAGCAGCACGACCTGCCCCGCGCGCCAGATGACGGAGATCGCCAGCTCGCCGAAGTGAAAACGGAGCGCGGTCGAAGCGTCGAGGTCCAGATCAACGTGATGCGCAACGTGAAAGCGCCAGAGCAGCGGCACACGATGCGTCAGCACGTGCCACAGGTAGAGCGTGTAATCCATGAGGACGACGCCGAGCGCGACTTCCAGCCACTCCGGCAGGCGCGCACGTTGCAGCAATCCCCACCTGCGTCTTTCGACGAGAGCGGTGAGCGGCGTGATGAGTGGATGCTCGAACACTTGCAGCGCGACGGCTCCCGCGCCCGCCACCGCCAGATTGCGCGCGTCATGCGCCGGTTTCGGCTCGACGCTCTCTCTTAACGGGCGGCGACGCTCCAACAGCCAGAGCACGCCGAACGTCCCGATGATGAGCGGCGCGCTCAACCAGGCTGGTACTTTACGCTGCGGCACACGCGTCTCCCCTCTGCTCACTGAATACGCTTTCAGGAAAGCTAATGTAGCATATACAATGCGCGAAATCCGAAGCTGTTCATTCACAGGCCAGAGGGAAAGATGCAATGAAGCCCAACGACGAGAACGGCAAGCTGCCGACCTCCGAAAGACCTTTTCGCGTCCTCGTGATCTCAGGCTCCGACCGGCGGCAGTATAACTGTCCCGGCGTTGACTCAAAGGCGCGCACGCTCATGCTCCGCATGGCCGAGCGTCTCCCGCAGGAATGGGAAATCGACTACGAAGACCTCGGCAACGTCTACGCACGCGCACGCATACAGAGCTGCAACGCCTGCGTCTCGACTTCGATGGCGCTCTGCGTGTGGCCCTGCCTGCCCGCGAGCGAGCGCGTGATGGGCGAGAGATTGAGAAGCATCGCGGAACTAAAGCCGGGCGACAGTATTTCTACCGGGTGCGTGACCGGAGCCTGGATGTCCGCGCCGCAAGCGCAGGTCTATCTGCTCCGGCTCAGCGACGGGCGGCAGCTTCGTCTGACGGCGAATCATCCGGTCAAAGTCATTCGAGCAGTGAAGCGAGAGAAAGTCGGGAGCGAGTGGCCCTGGGTCTGGCAGATGGAGTGGGTCGAAGCGGCAAAGCTTCAACCGGGAGACAAGATTCCTTTTCCGCTGGACGAAGAGTGCGGCACGTTCGCGCCGGATTCAGAAATTGATGAGTTCTATTTTCTTCTGGCCGGCGCAGTCTTCGGCGACGGAGCCTTCGCCGGGACGGGGCAGGTGCGTCTATTCTTCGACGCGCGCCACCCTGCTTTTGTCGAGACGGTCTGCGCGCAGTCTCCGGTCAAGGTGGATATACGTCGGCAGATTTTCTCTGCGAAGACGACTGGCTGGCCGCGTTCGGCTGACGCTTTCATGCGATATGGCTGTTGGGATGTCAGCGTTGGGCAGCTCTTGATGGAGACGCTCGGCCTCGATAAGAGAAGCCCGGTCACTGCGCGCCGTCTTCCGCAGGCCGTGCTGGACGGTTCGTTGAAAGAGGTCTGCGCCTTCCTGCGCGGTTGGTTTACGGCGGACGGCTCGGTTGATTTTCACGTCACGAAGCCTCGCGTGAGTCTCGCCAGCTCCAGCGTCCGCGCGTTGCGCGAGGCGCAGATGCTGCTGGCGAAGCTCGGCATACGCTCCTGCGTCTACGATATGTCAGTCAAGACCGTCCGCATGGGCGAAAAGGACTATCCTCGTTCGAGTATGCTCCACATCACCAAGCTGGCTGCGGTGAAGCGCTTCGTCGAACGGATAGGTTTTCTGGATGAGAAGGCTCAAAGACTCTCTGCCATTTTGCAACAGCCTGCCTTAGACAATAAACGAAATTTCAGCGCGGGCAGTAATCGCAACTATGGCCGCGTGTTGAGCTGTGAGCCTGACGGAGTAGAGCCCGTCTATGACATCACTGTCGAGTCAAGGCACGAGTTCGTCGCCGAATTGGTTCCGGTGCATAACTGCAACTGTTATGAGCCGAGCAGCTTGCTGGAAGCAGACCTGATGTGGAATCTGGATCTGTACGCGCGGCTCGATCTGGCGGACGCGTGGGCGATCATCGGCCCGGTCAACTGGTATGCACCGACGAGCAATCTGAAGTTGATGTTTGACCGCCTGGTCTGCATGAACGGCGGCAATCCGCGCGAGGAGTTGATCGAGCATAAGAACGCGGAACTGGCGATGAAGCTTGAGCATGAGCCGCAGTGGGAAGAGCTGAGCCTCAATCATCTGGAGGGACGCACGGCAGGCTTCTTCTGCTATGGCGATGGCGGCGGCGACGAGCTGGACGAGTCCGGGCGTCCCAAGATTCTGCGCCACAAGGAATATTTCGATCCCGACGAAGAGCCCTTTGAGGAGATGCGCGAGACTTATGCGCCGCTCGTCTGGCAGTGTCGCTACGGCGGCGTCGAAGTGCCGGACGAGCTCTGGCGTTACGTCGAGTTCGGGCGCGGGAAAAAGTACAGCGACAATCAGGCCGAAGACATGGCGACCGGGACGGATGTCTTTCGGGACTTTGACGAATGGACGGACGCCTTCGCCGCGTTCGTCGGAGAGAAGGGCAAGGTCGAGCCGGGCAAGTACAGGGCCTACGGCTACGAGGCTCCCGGCCATCTCTGGCGGGATTTGAAGCTCAAGTGGCGCGAGATCAAGATCGGCACAGGCCATCCGCCCCCGGGCTCTTCGCCTGCGAAACAGGAAGAGCTTAACTTGAACAAAGACGAAACGCTGAGCCCGCGCAAGAGCGAAGGCGAGAAGCTGCGCGAAGAATGAATGAGGGTGTGAACACAACTTCAGACGCCGCGCTCGTCTTTGTCTACAACGCGGACAGCGGCCTCTTCAACGCGGTCGCCGATCTGGCTCATAAAACCTTTTCCCCGCAGACGTACCAGTGTAATCTCTGCGCGCTCACCTATTCCGCCTTTGGAATGCGCGCGAGCTGGAAGAGATTTCTGGAGACTCTCAACCGACCGTTGGAATTTCTGCACGCGGACGAATTACAGGAGCGGTACGGCATCTCAGGCGTCGCTTTGCCGGCCGTCTTCCGGCGCGCGGGCGAGCGGCCGGAGCTGCTGCTTGACGCTGACGCCATCAACGCTTGCCGGACGATGGAAGACTTGCAGCGGCTCATCAGGGAACGCATGACATGAGCTTTCAAATTTGAGATTTGAGATAACCTTTTGCAGCCACTGACAGAAATTGAACTGCCTGTCGTGCGACCGCGCGGGCGCTTGTTACAGGTGCTCGGCGTGGTCTTCGGCATCGCGGTC
>JAFBAJ010000035.1 GCA_019247865.1 Acidobacteriota bacterium | reverse complement strand
GGGCAGGGCTTGTCCCTGCCCGCCGCGCGCCTGCGCGCCTCAACTGTCTTTAATATCCCAGATTGAATGGTTACGAATCTTAGTCATCGTCCTGACGGACGATGCGGGCAGGGACCAGCCCTGCCCCTACTTTTTATGCTTTGACCTCTGCGCGTGCGACGCGGTTGCGCCCCTGCTCTTTGGCGTGATAGAGCGCGAGGTCTGCGCGGGCGATCATGTCGTTGCCGGATTCGGTGCCGTAGAGGTTGGCCGCGCCGACGCTCAGGGTGAGCTTGAAGACGTGCTCGCCGTCGCCGAAGAGGCGCGACGAAGCGGCGGCGCGAATCTTTTCGGCGAGGGCGGCGGCTCCTTCGAGGTCTGTTTCGGGCAGGAGCGCCAGAAACTCTTCGCCGCCGTAACGAAAGACCATGTCGGAGCGGCGCACGGCTTCCGTCAGGATGGTCGCGACCTGCTGCAGGGCCGTGTCGCCGGCCGAGTGGCCGTAGCTGTCGTTGATCTTCTTGAAGTTGTCGAGGTCGATCATGAGGCACGCGAGCGGGCGTTCGTAGCGGCGCGCCTCCGCATGTTCGCGCGAGAGGGCGCGCTGCAAACCGTAGCGATTGAGAAGCCCCGTCAAGGCGTCCGTCACGGCGCGCTCCTGCGCTATCTCGGCGTGCGCGCGAGCCTCTTCGGCACTGGCGCGCAGGCCGTCGCGCTCGTGCTTGAGGCGCATCGCGACATCCACGCGCGCGAGCAGCTCTTCGGCCTTGAAGGGCTTGCTGATGTAATCGTTCGCGCCGAGCGAGAGGCCGCTGACCTTCACTTCCGTCTCGTCGCGCGCCGAGAGGAAGATGACCGGAATGTCTCTGGTCGTCTCGTCGTCCTTCAGACGGCGACAGGCTTCGAGGCCGTCCATGACCGGCATCATCACATCTAGGATCACCAGATCGGGCATCGCCGCCAGCGTCTTCTCGACCGCCTCGCTGCCGTTCTCCGCCGTCAGGATTCTGTAACCCGCGCGCTCCAGCCGCCGCTGGATCAAAGAACGGTTGATCGGTTCGTCATCCGCCACCAGTATGATCGGCGGCTGCACCTGTCTGTCCTGTTCCATTCTTTCTTGTTCAAGCATAAATCAATTCGCAGTGGTCAGGGGCCAGTGGTCGGTGGTCAGTAAAAACTGCCTTTGCTTTTCTGATCACCGACCACTGACCCCTGACCACTGCTTTTCATCCTTCCGCTCCGGGTATTTCCAGCGGCAGGCGGAACCAGAAGGTCGAGCCTTCGCCGGGCGTCGAGGTGACGCCGATCTGACCGCCGAGCCTTTGCACTAAGCGTTTCGAGACGGCGAGGCCGAGCCCCGTGCCGCCGTAGATGCGCGTGGTCGAAGCATCCAACTGGCGCAGGTCTTCAAAGATATGCGGAAAGGCCGCGGTGTCAAAGCCGATGCCCGTGTCCGTCACATTGAAGCGCACGCCGCCCAGCTCATCACGCTCGACGCTGATGTGGATCGAGCCGCGCTCTGTGAACTTGACCGCGTTCGAGAGCAGGTTCGAGAGAATCTGCCGCACGCGCTCAGGGTCTGTGCGGACGACCGGCACGCTCTCGGCGATCTGCGTCTTGACGTGGAGCCCCTTCTTCTCCGCTTCGGCGATGACGGTCGCGACGGCGCGGCGCACCACGTCGTCGAAGGCGACCGTGTCCATGAAGACCGGAAAGCGCTGCTCGTCCATCCGCGCCAGATCGAGCGCGTCTTCGACCATGCTCAGGAGCCGGTCCGCGGAATCCGAGATGGTCTGCACGTCCACGCGCTGCGCGTCCGTGAGCGCGCCCGAAAAGCCGTCGATCAGCATCTGCGCGTAACCGATGATCGCATTGAGCGGCGTGCGCAGCTCATGCGAGATGATAGCCATGAACTCCATCTTGTACTGCTCCGCGCGCCGCGTCTGCTCTTCGAGCTGCGCGGCCTGCGCCGAGAGCGTGCGCTGCTTCCGGTACGCTTCCAGATTTTGCAGCGCGATGCCCGCGGGACGCGCGAAGAGGTCTGCCAGGCGCTGCTCCTCCGGCGCGACTTCGGTCGCCGCGCGCGTGAAAGAGATGAGCAGGCCGAGCACCTGATTCGCACGGCCGATGATGGGCGTCGCCCACATCCCGCGCAGGCCCGACCAGCGCACCGCGCCGTACAACTCCGCGAAGCGAGCGTCGCCCGCGAGGTCTGCCGCGACGCCGATGCGGCGCGAGGCCGCGAGGCCGCAGATGGGATCGCTCAGCGGCACGCCCTGCGTGTATCTCTCCAGCAGTCCGGTCGGCAGATGCTCCGCGATGGCGAGCCGGAAGAGCTGTGCTTCCTCGTCCCAGCGGAGGACGGCGTTGGAATCCGTGCCCGCGATCCTCGACCAGGCTTCGAGCACTGCGCGCAGCGCGTGATCCATCTCGGCCTCGCTCGACACAGCGCCCGCCAGACGCAGCAGCGCCAAGAGGTCTTCGATGTAAGAACGGGAGCGCGCGTGCAATTGTGCGTTGAGGAGGAGCGGCGCGATGGTTTCGGCGACGCGCGCCAGCAGGAGCTGTTCGTCCTGCGTCCAGACGCGCTCCTTGTCGGATTCGATGAGGCCGATGGCGGCCAGCGCCTGCCCGCCGTAGATCACCGGCGCGAGACGGATCGAGCGCGCGCCCAATCTCTCGACCAGCGGGCGCAGCTCGTTGCTCAGGCCGCGCTGCGTGCGCGCGTCCTCGATGAAGACCGCGCGCTGCTCAGTGTAGACCGCGCGCTCCTCCTGTGAGACGGGCACGTGCAGTTCGAGCGGCGGGCGGTCATCGCCCGGCGTCCACGCGCGGATAAGCTGATCCGGGCGGCCGAACGTCACCGTTCGCAGGACGACGAAGCTCGCGGGCAGCGCGCGCGCCAGCGCATCGATCGCGCGTTGAATGATCTGCTCCAGATCGAAAGATGAGCGCGCGGCCAGCCCGACCTGCTCCACCAGCGCCTCTTCTCGACGGCGCGCGTGTTCGCGCTCTTCCGCTCCGGTGACGTGCGCCGAGAGACTGATGCGCGCGAGGCTTGAGGCGAGCAGGCCGGCCGTCAGCCCGGCGATGGCCGCATCCGTCTGCGTATAGGAATCCGCGTGAGCTGTGCTGGCGATGATGAGGCCCGTCGCCGCGCCGCCGAGCGTGAGCGGAGCGCACAAAACCGATTGCGCGTCATGACAGACGAGCGAGAGCAACAGCGCGCCGCTCGCCAGCTCCGTCTGCGCTCGATTGTAGATGTCGGGCGCGCGCGACTCGCACGCACGTTCCAGCATCGTGTGCGCGAAGCTCTCGCGCTCTCCGCCCGCGACGCTGGCGAAACCGCCGCGCTCAAAGGTCGCGCAGAGCTGTTGATGGTCTGCGCCGGAAGCGGCGGTGACGCGGATCGAGTCGTAGGGAATCAGGTGAGAGAGCGTGCGCAGGGCGATGTGATGGGCCTCTGCCGGAGTCTCTGCGGTATTCAACTCACTCGCCAACTGTGAGAGCGAGCCGAGAATTCCGGCGCGCATCTCGCCGCCGAGGGGCGTCGCGGCCTTCTGGGTGGCACGCGAATCTGTGTCGCTTCCGGTCATACGGGCAGAGCGCAAACCGCTGTGGCGACACACAACTCGGGCGGTCGCCGTTTAGCACAGCCAGGTCATCATCCAACCGGCATGGTGAGGGTTGTCGAGGCGGCAAGCCTCACGGGACCTGTTCATCTTAAAACAAATCCAATTGCCGCCGCAATGTTCTCTCTCCAGAAGTCCGGACGACGAAATTCCGTCAGCTCCATTCTACCGCTGGAATCCGTAAATTTTGTGTTAAGCTTTGGCCGCCGGACGGTCTGATTTCCATTACATATTTAAGGAGCAGCTACTAAGATGCGACGACGTGAAGGTGACGGTTGTCCAGTAGCGGGCGCGCTACAGATGATTGGCGACAAGTGGACGATGCTCGTCGTGCGCGATCTGGCGTCCGGCCCCAAACGCACGACCGAGCTGCTCACGATGCTCCATCCGATCAGCAGCCGCACGCTGGTCGGCCGCCTGCGCGACATGGAGCGCGACGCTTTTATCGAGCGCCGCGACCTCGGCGGCAACCCGCCGCACGTCGAATACACATTGACCGAGCGCGGGCTGCTCCTGCTGCCCTTCATCGACGCGCTCAAAAAGCTGGGCGAGACGCTCTCGTGTAACGAATGCGAAGACCGCCGCGAGCGGCGCGGCGAATACTGCGAAGCCTGCCCGCACAGAAACGGCGAACACGTTCACTCTCAAGCGCCCGCGCGCCGCCGAGAGAGAGATGATTCCATCGTGCTGCTGTAATTCAGATAGAGCCAGATAGAGTTGGGAGAAAAGTGAGCTTGAATTCTAGGTGCTATGTAAGCACATCAATGTTTCGCATTTAATGTATTGTTGGATCGGTTCTGTCCATCATCAATTTGCCAACAATCTTTCCAAACAGTTTTTTTATGTTCTTCATGATACCAATCCATCGCAGATTTAACTGTGGAAAAGTCATCGTCAGAGATATTCACATCGTCTAAGTTTTTGGGATGAGTTATTTGATTTCTAATCCTCACAGCATCTTCAAAAAATTTTCTGTTTGGACTAACTTCAAAATCAATATCATAAATATGCGCAAACTCTCTAAAGGCAAAAGGCATGTTATATTCAAGCCTGATAAACTTATCATTAATTTGAACTTTAAGATTTTCTTTCAATTCATACGATTCCTCTGAAAGAATTGCTATCTCGCCACGCCGCAAGTGAGTTATTGCACCATCTTCCAGCGCAGAGTCCAACACAATTTGTTTCATGCAATATATTTCGCCTTCAATCTGAGCAAACAATGCGCGGATAAGCATCCGATGCCAAAACTGCCTGTCACCTTCTTTTGCACATTCTTCCAAACACTTTTCGGTATCAGCAGATAGGGTATTACCTAACTCAATATATTCCTCAAACCAGCTTTCAAGCTTCGAATATACTGGCTGTTTCTTCGGCCTTTAGCACGCCTTCCTTATTCCAAAAATCAAATAAGCGTTCGGACGTGTGAAGAGATATTTGAGGTTGGCGTTAGTCAATACGACGAAGAGGGCGACAATTATGTATACCTTAGCTCCGTCGGAGCTGGATGTTTATAGCTCACCGTTCTAATCGAAGACCAAGCTCCGTAGGAGCGAAATATTTCAAATGCATCATATTTCGCTCCGACGGAGCTTGGCTCGTTTTGTTATTTGCGAACTATAAACAGCGCGCTCCGACGGAGCTTTCTACCATCAGCAAGAAGTTCACTTGAAAATTAGCGCCAGTAAAAATCCGATGCAGATAA
This sequence comes from Acidobacteriota bacterium, assembly GCA_019247865.1. Lineage (GTDB taxonomy): Bacteria > Acidobacteriota > Blastocatellia > Pyrinomonadales > Pyrinomonadaceae > JACMLC01. Next base: position 545 of record JAFBAJ010000035.1, on the reverse strand, counting down.
TTCCCACGACCCAGCGCCACGCGCGCACGCGCCGGTAGAGCGTCGAAATCCAGATCAGCATCACGAAAGGAATGACGGGCAGTATGTCGCGCGCCGCGCCGCCTTTGAAGAACTGCGTGATGACGTAAGCGACGATGATGACGGCCATGACTATTTGTGCGCGCACATTGATGCGCGGTCTTTCAACTTTGTCATCAAAGAGCGGCGGACGCGCCATCGCCAGCAGGCCGCAGAGCGTCAACGCGAGCAGTCCCATGTGTCCTGCCATCTCTCGCCCTTGCGTGAGGAGAATTTCAGAGAGGAAGACCGGATACAAAGCAAAGCAGATGACGGTCGCGACAGCCACCTGCCTGTTCGTCAGCAGCCGCGCAAGGTAATAAATTCCGGCGAGCGCGCAGGCGGCGAGGAGGAGACGTGTGATGAGTGGATTGAGAGAAAGAATTTCATGCAAAGGCGCAAAGGCGCAAAGAAAGAACACGAAGTTTTTCTTTGCGCCTTTGCGCCTTTGCGTGAAAGTTTTTATCTCTTAGTCTCCGTGCGCGGCC
>JAFBAJ010000848.1 GCA_019247865.1 Acidobacteriota bacterium | reverse complement strand
AGAGGAAGTGACCTCCTCTGCGAGCGCGCGAAAGAGCGGCTCAAAATTCTTGTCGGTCGCATAGACGTTGATCCCGCCCGTCTTCTCCGCCAGCCCGCTGACGTCGAGCGGCGTCGGCAAAGGCGCACGCGTCGGCGAGGCGATGACGCGCGAGAATGAAGGCAGAGTGACCGTGTAGATGCTCACGTCCGCGCTGTTGGCGCGCTCGATGACCGTCGAGGGCGCGACCGTATCGCCGACCGGAAATCCATCCGAGATGACCACAACCCCGCGCTTCATCAGGCGCTGCTCGCGCGTGCGCGGAGCCTTTCTGACCAGCAGCCGCACGGCGTCATCCACCGCGTCGTAAGCGTGCGTCGAGAGCCCGTTCGGGTCGCGTGCGATGCGGTCAAACGTGCGCTCCAGTTTCTGCGCATCGTTGGTGAAGCTTTGCAGGGTCTTGACGTTCATCCCGAACGTGATGACGGCGAAGAGCGAAGTCCGGTCGGCCAGACGATTGGTGAAGGCGCGCACGGCGACGCGCATCCGCTCGATCTCTTCGACCGTCATGCTGCCCGAAATGTCGAGCGCGAAGACGACCGCCACGGGACGCAAAGCGCCGCCTTTGCGCTCCACGTTGAAGAAAGAGATCGGCTTCTCGACTCCGTCCTCGTAGAGCTTGAAATCCTCCGGCCGGAGGTTGCGCACGGTCTCGCCCGCAGCATTCGTCACGGTGACATCAATCGGGATGAGGTCTGTATCTATCTTGAGGACTTCGATGTCGTCCGGCTCCGTCGGCCGCGTCTGCGCACGCACGGGGACGCAGGCGAGCCAGGCCAGCAGCAAGAGGCCGCAGGGGATGTAGAGCAACAAGCGTAGACTACAAGGGGCTTTCAAAACAGTTCAGGCAAAACAGCTCAGGTTAAATCAGGCAACACTGCGCGCGTCTCGCGGCATCAACCGTCAGGCACATTCCGGCTTCATGTTACAATAGTCGCCGTCTTTTCGTCCGCCAGCGAGACAATTATTTTACGAGAATTAAAGCGATGAGTTTCCAAAAATCCATCTTCATTTCGCTCTTTATCATCCTCTGCGCGGCGGCAGGCCCGGCGCAGGATCGCACGACGGGCGGGCTCAAGGGCAAGGTCAAAGTCGCCAGCGGCTCGCCGAACGGCATCAGCGTGGTCGCGCGCCTGGGCGAGCGCGAAGTGGTCAGCGTCACGACCGACAGCAAAGGCTCGTTCGCCCTGAGCGGCCTCGCGCCGGGCCTCTACACGCTCAGATTCAACAAGGCCGGATTCAGCACCGGGACTTTGAGCAACATCGAAGTGAAGGCCGGAAAGGTGCGCGAGCTGAGCGACAAGCTGGTTCTGACGGTTGACGAAGGGACGCTGGCGTTCCTGCGCGGGAGCGTCTTCGATCCCATCGGGCGGAGCGTGCCGGGCGCGAAGATCGAGCTCGCGCGGATCGAAGCCGACGGCACGGCGAAGAAGCTCGACGGGCGCTTGACCAACGAGACGGGGCAGTTCGTCTTTCGCCTCACGCCCGAAGCCGCGAAGTATCGCGTGACGGCGAAGATAGAGGGCGCGGAGACTGTCTCGAAAGATGTCGAGATAGACGGCCCGGCGGTCTATCGCATCGCGCTTTCACTCAAGCCCGTCCCTAAATAAAGATGAGCGTGACAGCAGCCACACACGATGCGCCACCGGAGCGCGAGGAATTCCTGACGGCACGCCAGCTCGCCGCAGTGCTGCAAGTCTCCGAATCCACCATCCGGCGTCTGGCGCAGCAGGGACGCATTCCTTCGATCCGTCTGACCTCCAGATTGCTGCGCTTTCATCTGCCGTCCGTCCGCGATGCGCTCGACGGCACACAGCGCAAGGGCGCGAAACGCCACGCCCCCGAAACTTCAGGCGACGACGACGCACAGCTCTCCTTCTCAGACCTGCTCTAAAGCAAGATTCAATTGACAGAACACTGTAGGGGCAGGGCTTGTCCCTGCCCGTGTGCTCTATAAGGTGAGCGGGCAGGGACAAGCCCTGCCCCTACAAATTATTCTTATTTCTCGCTCGTCATGCCCGCGCCGGGCTTCGCCATGTCCGTGGATTGATGAAAGATGGCGATCCATTTTCCAGCGCGCCGCACGTAGATGGTCGTGTCGTAGCTCGACCCGCTGCTGGTCTGACCTTTGTAAGTCCCAGTGGTGGTGGACTTATAAGTGAGGAGGGCGCTGTCCTTATCCAGCCTCTTGACCATCGGGCTTTCCATCTTGTATTCCGAAATGGACAGGTCGGGCGAGAAGAGCTCGGTCACAGTCTCGGAGAGGGTTCTGCTTCCCTGCGCATTGACCTCGTAGCCGTTCATGTCCACCATGCTTTTGAAAGCGTTGGCGTCGCGCTTCTTGATCGCATCAATGATCAACTGCTCCTGCGCGATGATCGCGTCGTCAATCGAGCCGGTGGCGCTGCCGCCCTTAGGTCTCGCCGGGCCGCACTGCGCGGCGCACCATGAAGCAAAGATCAGCGTGGCGACCAGAGCCATCAGTATTCGGGTAATTTTCATCTTTGAGCCTCCTCGGGGGTTTTGGGAGATAATAAACCACAAAGGCACTAAGAGAAAATTTTTCTTAGTGCCTTTGTGCCTTTGTGTTTAAGTTCAATTCGCTTTCCGTTTGGCGGCGGCCTTCGCCAGCGCGCTGATATCCACCCAGCGGCCGTCGCGCTTGACGTAAGCGCGCGGCTCGCTGATGGAAAACTTTTTGGCGAAGCCCGGATTGGCTGCGAGAAAGCGTTTGACGGTCGCGCGGTCGCCGGTCGCCACGCGCCAGCGCCCGCCCTCGCGGACGAGGTATTGCTGCGCGACGATCTTGGCTTCGCTGTCGAGGGGCTTGCGCACGCGGCCGTACATGACTGTGTCCACCGTTGCGATGTCGCCGCTGGTACGCACCGCTCCGATCTCGATCCGGTCGAGGTCGTACATGTCGCGCGTGCGCTCCAGCATGCTCGTGAAACGCTGGCGCGTGATGCGCTGCTGCGAGTTGGAAGGCAGCACGTCGTAGAGCGAATTGTAGTCGCCCGACTTGAGCTGCTGAAAAACGCGCTCGACGACGCCGCGCACTTCCGCTTCGTCCGAGGCCGCGCGCGCCGTCGCAGCGGCGGGCAGGAGCGTCATCAATAAGAGAGCGATGATGGCGTAAACTTTATTCTTCATTCTCATCTCCGAAGTCATCCGTCTCCAGATTAGATGCTTCTTCCGCCGCGAGGTTCGCCCGGCGCAGGCGCGTCCGCAGGCTCAGGAACCAGGCCACGACGCCGAGCGCGCCCGCCACGAACGCTCCATCCAGGTTCCAGCGCCACAAAAAGATGGCCGCCGCGACGGAAAACAGTCCGGCGATGATAAGGAAGGCGCGTTCCATGAAATTCATCTTCAAGTGGTTTTGGGCCTTAGGTCTTAGGTCTTTGATGTCCGTTCAGGCTTGGGATTGATTGCTCAGGCTTGACCAGCGTGCAAAGACCAAAGCACAAAGACCCA